>CAIXOY010000493.1 GCA_903921135.1 uncultured Gammaproteobacteria bacterium | reverse complement strand
CAGGTCTATGCCGGCGTGTTCACTGTGAACTCCGAAGACTACGAATCCTTCCGCGAGGCCCTCGCGAAGCTCACGCTGAATGACGCCTCGCTCTTCTACGAACCCGAGACCTCTGACGCGCTCGGCTTCGGTTTCCGCTGCGGCTTCCTCGGCATGCTCCACATGGAGATCATCCAGGAGCGCCTGGAGCGCGAGTACGACCTCGACCTCATCACTACCGCACCTACCGTGGTCTACGAGATCGAGACCACGCGTGGCGAGATCGTGATGGTCGACAACCCCTCGCGCCTGCCGGATCCGGCTCGCGTTGCCGAGATGCGCGAGCCCATCGTGCGCGCCAACATCCTCGTGCCGCAGGACTACGTGGGTGCGGTCATCAACCTGTGCATCGAGAAGCGCGGCGTGCAGAAAGACATGCAGTTCCTCGGGCGGCAGGTCTCGCTCACCTGGGAGTTGCCGCTCTCGGAGGTGGTGCTCGATTTCTTCGACCGCCTCAAGTCCCTCACGCGCGGTTACGGTTCGCTCGATTACAGCTTCGAGCGTTTCCAGGCAGCCAACCTGGTGAAACTCGACGTGCTGATCAACAGCGACAAGGTCGATGCACTGGCGATCATCGTGCACCGCGACCAGGCCCAGTACCGCGGCCGCGCGCTGGTCGAGAAGATGCGCGAACTGATTCCGCGGCAGATGTTCGACGTGGCCATACAGGCCGCCATCGGTTCGCACATCATCGCCCGCCAGACGGTCAAGGCACTGCGCAAGAACGTCACGGCCAAGTGCTACGGTGGCGACGTCACGCGGAAGAAAAAACTCCTCGAGAAGCAGAAAGAAGGCAAGAAACGGATGAAGCAGGTAGGGCGCGTGGAGATACCGCAGTCAGCCTTCCTTGCCGTGCTGAAGGTCGACAACTGAGGGATCCGGGCTATGGACATCAACTTTCCCCTGATCCTCGTCGTGCTGACGGCGCTTGCCTTCGTGATCTGGCTGTTCGACCGCCTCGTTCTGGTGCCGCGCCGCGTGCAACGAGACCAGGCGCTGCGCACGCGCTTCCCCGGCTGGCAGCAGGAGGGCAGTGCGGATGCCGCGGGCTATGCCGCAGCCGCCGCGAGCGCACTGCGCGAGCCGGTACCGGTGGAGTACGCGAGGTCCTTCCTGCCGGTGCTGGCGGCAGTGCTGGTGCTGCGCAGCTTCCTCGTCGAGCCCTTCCAGATCCCCTCGTCCTCGATGGTGCCCACGCTGCTGGTGGGCGACTACATCCTGGTGAACAAGTTCGCGTGGGGCATCCGCTTGCCGGTGCTGAACACCAAGGTGATCGAAGTCGGAAAACCCGAGCGTGGCGATGTGATGGTGTTCTTCCCGCCCAACCGCCCGGAGTACTTCATCAAGCGCGTGATCGGGCTTCCCGGCGACCGCATCGCCTACCAAGACAAGGTGCTCTACGTGAACGGAGAGCGCGTGCCGCAGGAACTCATCGTGCAGATGCCGCCGGCCGCTCCCAGCTACCAGATTCTCGAGGAGTCCCTGGGGACCCATCCGCACATCATGCGCAAGGAGCTGCTGCGCGGCGGACCGGACAACTTCGAGATCACGGTGGATCCCGGCCACTATTTCATGATGGGCGACAATCGCGACAACAGCAGCGACAGCCGCATCTGGGGGCAGGTCCCCGAGGCCAACGTGGTGGGCAAGGCCTTTGCCATCTGGATGCACTGGGGAAGTTTCCTCAGCCTCCCGGATTTCGCGCGCGTGGGCACGATCCGGTGACAGCGGCTACACTCGGGTCTCGTCGGTCAACGGGGGTGGCAAGCATGCGCAGGAATGTCCGTGGCCACGCGCGCCAGCGCGGCATGTCGGTCTGGCAGACCCTGGTCGTGCTCCTGGTGATCGGAGTGGGTCTCAGCATCGTGGTGGCCATCGGTCCGCTCTACATCACCAATTTCTCCGTGCAGTCCACGATCAAATCCCTGCAGAACGAGCCCGAACTGGCCTCCAAATCCATCCTCGAGATGCGTCAGGCCATCGAGCGCAAGTTCGACGTCAACCAGATCGATGTGGTTCAGGCGGTGTGTCGCGACAAGGAAAAATCCTGCCTGAAGATCGAGAAAACCAAGACCTCGGTGCGCATCGACGGCAACTACGAGGCCAGGGTCCACGTCATGGCCAACATCGATGCGGTTGTGGTTTTCAAGGACAACTTCGTCGAGATCCCGATCCCCGGTGCCAGTGGCTGAGGAAGCCCGCCCGGTACGCGGTGACATCGAGGCCAGCATCGGTCACCGCTTCTCGAGGAGGGACCTTCTGGTCCTCGCGCTCACGCACCCGAGTTACGGCCAGCCCCACAACGAGCGACTGGAATTCCTCGGTGATGCCCTGTTGAACCTCGGCATTGCCGAAGAGCTCTTCCGTCGTTACCCGGGGCTGCGCGAGGGGCAACTGAGCCGACTTCGAGCCAATCTCGTGCGCGAGGAAACACTGGCCCGTCTTGCCCGCGAACTCGGCGTAGGTCCGGAGTTGCGTCTTGGTGGTGGCGAGGCCGCGACGGGTGGGCGTGATCGGGATTCCATCCTTGCCGACGCCGTCGAAGCCCTGATCGCGGCGATCAGCCTGGACGCCGGTACCGCAGCCGCGCTCGCTGCCGTCTCGCGCTGGTTTGCCGGGTTGCTCGCGGCGCAGGACCCGGATGTCTCGCACAAGGATCCCAAGACCGAACTCCAGGAATACCTGCAGGGGCGGCGCAAGCCGCTGCCGCGCTACGAGGTACTGGTGTTCCCCGAAGCCGGCGCTGGCCTGTGCCGCGTGCAGGCGCATGTCGAAGGTCTGGCCGAACCTTCGCCGGGCGAGGGACGCAATCGGCGGATCGCCGAGCAGCAGGCTGCCCGCCATGCGCTCGGTGCCTTGCGGGCGGGCGAAGGAATGAGCACATGACTCCCACCCGCTGCGGACTGGTCGCCATTGTCGGCAGGCCGAACGTCGGCAAGTCCACACTGCTGAACCATCTCCTCGGCCAGAAGATCAGCATCACCTCGCGCAAGCCCCAGACCACCCGTCACCGCATCCTTGGCGTGAGCACGCGCGACGAACTGCAGATCGTCTATGTCGACACGCCGGGCCTGCACCGCGGCGAAGGACGCGCGCTGAACCGTGTCATGAACCGCGCCGCGCTCTCTGCCATCCGCGATGTCGATCTGGTGCTGATGGTGGTGGACCGCGCGCGCTGGACGGATGATGACGAGCGCGTGCTTGCCGAAGTGCGCAATTGCGGCAAGCCCGCGCTGCTGCTGCTGAACAAGATCGACCGGCTGGAAGACAAGTCCGACCTGCTGCCGCAACTCGCGCGGCTCGGTGAATCGGGCGTGTTCCGTGCGGTGCTGCCGGTCTCGGCCTTGCGCGGCCACAACCTCGATGCGCTCGAGAAAGAGATCGCCGCCTCGCTGCCCGAGGCCCCCCATCTCTTCCCGCCCGATCAGCTCACCGACCGCAGCGAGCGCTTCCTGGTGGCTGAAATCGTCCGCGAGAAACTCATGCGCCAGCTGGGTGCGGAGCTCCCGTACGCGAATGCCGTGATGATCGAGGAGTACAGCGAGCGCGAGCGCAGCACCCATATCGGTGCCGTGATCCTGGTCGAGAAAGAGGGCCAGAAAGCGATCGTGATCGGGCAGGGCGGCGAGCGCCTGAAGCGCGTCGGGCAGGAGGCGCGCGTCGACATCGAGCGCCTGCTCGGGCGCAAGGTGATGCTCCGCCTGTGGGTGAAGGTGCGCGGCGGCTGGGCCGATGACGAGCGTGCGCTCGCGAGCCTCGGCTACCGCGAGGAACACTGAGCCGTGGGAAGCCTCGCGCGGGTCGATCGCCAGCCGGCGTTCGTGCTCCACCGCAGGGCTTACCGTGAGAGCAGCCTGCTGCTCGATGTGCTCACCCGGGATTTCGGCCGCATCGGGCTCGTGGCCCGCTCGGCCCGTGCCTCGAAAAAAGGGCAGGGCAGCCTGCTGCAGCCTTTCCAGTCCTTGCTGCTGTCGTGGTCGGGGCGCGGAGAGCTGAAGACGCTGGTCTCTGCCGAGCGCGCGCAGATGTTGCCCCTGGTGACGGGTGAGCGACTCTTCAGTGCGCTGTATCTGAACGAATTGCTGGTGCGCGCGCTCGCGCCCGCAGACCCTCATCTTCCTGTCTTCGAGGCCTACGCTGGCCTGCTGCCAGGGCTCGCCACGGACGCTGACCACGAACCCCTGCTGCGCGATTTCGAGCTGCTGTTGCTGCGCGAATTGGGTTATGCCCTCGATCTGGGTGTAGAGGCCTCTTACGGCGAGTGCCTCGAGCCCGAGGCGTTCTATGCCTTCGATCCAGCCACCGGTTTCGTGCCGCAACCCGAGGGGCTGGACTCCACGCATGCCTTCCCCGGATGGGCGCTGCTCGCGATCGGCCAGCGCGACTACGCCGACGTGCGCACCCGCCGTCTGGCCAAGCGGCTGCTGCGCGAAGCACTCGCCGCGGCCATCGGCGAGCGCCCGTTGCGAAGCCGCGAGTACTTCCGCCCCGCGCCCGCGCCGGTATCATGGGAGCCTGATTCCCACCGGTAGTACACCCCGATGAGCACTCCCCCGGAACACCCGTTTTCGGCAGCGGGCGCCGGCGCTGCGTTCCCCACCGTCGAGTCCACCGTGGGTGCCACGCCGCTGGTGCGCTTGCAGCGCATGGGCGCAGGCCGCGGCAACACACTGCTCGCCAAACTCGAAGGCAACAACCCGGCCGGATCCGTCAAGGACAGGCCTGCCTTGAGCATGATCCTGGGCGCCGAGCAACGCGGCGAGATCCGCCCCGGCGACACCCTGATCGAGGCGACCAGCGGCAATACCGGCATCGCGCTCGCCATGGTCGCAGCCATGCGCGGCTACCGCATGGTGCTGATCATGCCCTCGCACATGAGTGAGGAGCGCAAGCTCGCGATGAGCGCCTACGGCGCGGAACTGGTGGAGGTGAGCCGCGAGGGCGGCATGGAAGAGGCGCGTGATCTCGCGCTGCGCATGCAGGCCGAGGGACGCGGCAAGGTGCTCGACCAGTTCGCCAACCCCGACAACCCTCTTGCCCATTACCGCACGACCGGCCCCGAGATCTGGTCACAGACGGGCGGGCGCATCACCCACTTCGTGAGCTCCATGGGCACCACCGGCACCATCATGGGTGTCTCGCGCTACCTGAAGGAGCAGAACCCCGGGATCTGCATTGTCGGCCTGCAGCCCGCGGACGGCGCGAGTATTCCCGGCATCCGCCGCTGGCCGCAGGCCTATCTTCCGCGCATCTTCGAACCGGCCCGCGTCGATCTGGTGCTGGACATCGGACAACGCGAAGCCGAGGACACCATGCGTCGCCTCGCGCAGGAGGAGGGCATTCTCTGCGGCGTCTCTGCAGGCGGTGCGGTGGCCGGTGCACTGCGGGTGGCCGCCACCACCGAGAACGCGCTGATCGTCGCCGTGATCTGCGATCGCGGTGACCGCTACCTCTCCACCGGCGTCTTCGGCGCGGCCTGAGCCGCGCGCACGCCATGGTGCGTATCCGCGGGGCACATTCGCTGGGAGATGCCGCTCCGGCAGATGGCCTGCATTTGCTCGGGCACATCGGCTCCCTCGGCGAAGGCCACGACCGTGCGCGCATCGCGGCGGCGCTGGACGCGGTGATCGCCTGCTACCCGCCGCAGGCCGAAGGCGCGCTCTCGCCGCGTTTGCGCGCCGCCATCGACATTCTCGACATCCTCGCGTTGCTCGGGCTG
>CAIXOY010000492.1 GCA_903921135.1 uncultured Gammaproteobacteria bacterium | reverse complement strand
CACCACATTTGCCCGAGAAGGCAAGCTGCAGGTCACATTGCCCGAGGCCTCGGCCCAACCTCCGGAGCAGCGTCCCGAGCGCATCGAGCTGCTGGTGTCTGCGGGCGGCAGCTTCGCAGTTGCCGGCCGCACCCTCGCCGATGACCGGGTTCAGACCATCGTCGCCGCGCTGCGCGAGGCATCGGGCGGAGATACCGACCGGCCACTGGTGATCACCGCAGACGGCAAGACGCCTCACGAACTCGTGGTGCGCGCCATGGATGCTGCCGGCCGCGGCGGTTTCGCCCGATTGAGCATCACCACACGCGAGCCCGCGGGCAGCGCGCCGGAGGCAAAGTGAGTTTTACCGTTGTGATTCCCGCCCGCTATGCGTCCACCCGCCTGCCGGGAAAGCCGCTGCTGGACATCGCCGGGAGCCCCATGGTCCGCCACGTCTGGGAGCGTGCCACGCGCAGTTCCGCCGCGCGTGTAGTGATCGCTACCGATGACGAACGCATCCGCAGCGTTGCAGAGGCCTTCGGCGCCGAGGTCTGCATGACGGCGGCCACGCACCCCTCGGGCACCGATCGGCTGCAGGAGACTGTGGCCGCGCTGGGGCTGCCCGGCGAGGCGATCGTCGTGAACGTGCAGGGCGACGAGCCGCTGATTCCGCCCGAGGTGATCGATCAGGTGGCTGCCAACCTCGCGCGCGCAGCCGACTGCGGCATGGCCACGCTTTGCGAGGCGCTGGACAGCGTCGAGGCCTTCCTCGACCCCAATATCGTGAAGCTCGTGCGTGACGACCGCTCCCGCGCGATCTATTTCAGCCGCGCCCCGATCCCCTGGCCCCGCGATGCCTTTGCCGCTGATCGCACCCGCCTGCCTGAAGGTTTCAGGCCGCTGCGGCACATCGGGATCTATGCCTATCGCGTTGACTTCCTGCACCGCTTCGTGGGCTGGCCGCTCGGCGCGCTCGAAGGGCGCGAGTCACTCGAGCAACTGCGCGCGCTGGAGCATGGTGTGGGTATTCATGCCGACCATGCCTGCGCGGCGATTCCCGGCGGCGTGGATACGCCCGCGGATCTGGCGCGCGTGAATGCGCTGCTGGCGAAGCCCACCGCATGAGTGCGTCGGTGCTGTTCGTCTGCCTTGGCAATATCTGCCGCTCGCCCACGGCCCACGGGGTACTGCTCCGCAAGCTCGGGCTGCTGGGGCTGGGGGATCGTGTCCGGGTGGACTCTGCCGGCACGGGCGGATGGCACGCCGGAGAGCCGCCCGACCTCCGTGCCCAGCGCCACGCCGCGGCGCGCGGGTACGAGCTCTCTGCGCTGCGCGCGCGGCAGGTTGTTCCCGCTGATTTCAGCCGTTTCACGCATATCCTCGCCATGGATCGCGCGAATCTCGATCTGCTCGAGGCGTTGAAACCCGCGGGTTTCAGCGGCGAACTCGGGTTGTTCCTGCGCTATGGCTCGCACGGGCTGCTGGAGGTTCCGGATCCCTACTACGGCGGCGCGCAGGGCTTCGAGAAGGTGCTCGACCTGGTCGAAGACGCCGCAGACGGCCTGATCGCCCAACTCGGCCTCGGGGCGTGAGCGCGACTCCCGAGGCAGGCGTCGACCTGCGTGGCAGCAACACGCTGCGGCTGCCGTGCATCGCCGAGTGGTGCGCCGATGTGCAGGATGCCGCAGACATTCCCCGACTTCTTGCCTTCGCGCGCGAGCGCGGTCTGCGGGTTCGCGTGCTCGGCGGTGGCAGCAACGTACTCTTGCCCGAGAGCCTGCCGGGCCTTCTGTTGCGCATGCGGAACACGGGCATCGAACTGCTCGAAGACAGCGCCTCGCGCCGCGTCCTGCGCGCGGCCGCCGGAGAGCCCTGGCATCCCTTCGTGCTGCACTGCCATGCGCAGGGCTGGCATGGCCTCGAAAATCTCGCCCTGATCCCCGGCACCGTCGGTGCTGCGCCCATACAGAACATCGGCGCCTACGGGGTGGAACTCGACCGCTTCGTGCTGGAGGTGCGTGGCATCGACCTGCAAAGCGGCAGCCCCCGCGTGCTCGGCGCAGCAGAGTGCGCATTCAGCTATCGCGACAGCATCTTCAAGGGCGCGTTGGCGGGCGGCTTCCTCGTAACCGAGGTGTTGTTTGTCTTGCCGAGGCCGGTTGTTCCCTGCACCGGCTACGCCGCGCTCGCGGCAGAACTGGCGCAGTGCCCCGAGCCGGGCCCTGCAGAGGTGCTCGCGGCCGTGATGGCGATCCGGCGTCGTCGCTTGCCCGATCCGGCTTTGCTTCCGAACGCGGGCAGTTTCTTCAAGAATCCCGTGGTCACCGCGGAGGTCTTCGGACAGTTGCTGCGCGCAGAGCCGGGGATCGTCCACTGGCTGCAAGCGGATGGCCGCGTGAAGCTCGCGGCGGCGTGGCTGGTGGAGCGTTGCGGCTGGAAAGGCCACCGCGAGCGGGGAGTTGGCGTGCATGATGCGCAGGCGCTCGTGCTCGTGAACCACGGTGGTGGCACCGTGGCGGCGCTGACGGATCTCGCGGCACGCATCCGCCAGTCCGTGCGGGAGCGTTTCGGCGTGCTGCTCGAACTCGAGCCCGTGCCCTTCTGATGCGCCAGCCGCGCTGCGATCGCACGCTGCTCGAGCCGGGTGCCGTATCGCTCTGGCCGGATGTGTTCGCGGAAGAGTCCGTCGCCCTCATGCAGGCCCTGTGCGCCGAGGCGGAGTTTTCCCGGCACAGTGTGCGACTCTTCGGCCGCGAGTTGCCGGCGCCGCGCCTCAGCGCCTGGCACGGCGAGCCTGGCTGCAGTTACCGCTATTCCGGCGTGCGTCATGATCCTCACCCTCTCGGTCCGGCGATGCAAAGTCTGCGCGCGCGCGTTGAGGAACTCTGCGGTCAGCACTTCAACTGCGTGCTGCTGAACCTCTACCGCGACGGCGAAGACAGCATGGGCTGGCACAGCGATGACGAGCCTGAACTGGGCCCGGACCCGTTCATTGCCTCGGTCAGTCTGGGTGAGCCCAGGCGTTTCGTGCTGCGTTCACGCGCCGAGCCGCGCCGCCGGCACGAATGCCTGCTGGCTGACGGCTCACTGTTGCTCATGGAGCCGCCACTGCAGTCTGCCTGGCAGCACGCCTTGCCCAAAATGCGGCGCGCGACTGCCCCCCGCCTGAACCTGACCTGGCGCCTCATCCGGCCCATTGCGCGCTGACATCTTTACAGCCGCCATGGCCTTCCTCTACTTTTGCCCTCCCACGTGTCCACGTGTGCGCCTCGGATCCGGGTTGTACTGCGGCGAATCCAGCATCCAGCGGAGACGCCCGCATGCCCACGCTTTCCCCCGGTTCCTCGCTCGCCGTGCTCGTGGTGGACGATCACCATCTCCTGCGCCGCGGCCTGATCGGCGTCCTGTCCGAAATGCCCGGGCTGCACATCTGCGGCGAGGCAAGCAGCGGCGAAGAGGCCCTGCGCCTTGCCCGTGAGCTCGAACCCGATCTGGTGATGATGGACCTGCGCATGCCGGGAATCGGTGGGCTCGAGGCCGCGCGTCGCATCCGCATCGCGTTGCCGCGGGTGCGCATCGTCGGCGTCACGGCCTGGGAAGACGAACCCCTGCAGCGGCTTTTCCGGCATGGATTCGCTGCATGCGTCGGCAAGAGCGTGAGCCGGGAGGAACTCGCCTCGGTCATCGAACGCGTCATGGGTGGTGACGGTACGCGTGTGGCCGAGCCGCAGCGCGTGCCGTTGAACAGCAATCCCTTCGACAGGCTCACAGGTCGCGAGATGCAGGTTTGCCTGCTGCTCCTTGCCGGCGCCCGACCCGCCGATATTGCGCTGAGACTCTTCATTTCGGTGAAGACCGTGCATACCTTCCGGTACCGCATCCTCGAGAAACTCCAGCTGTCCACCGACATCGAGCTCGCTCGACTGGCCACACAGCACGGCCTGATCGGTGGCGGCGCTCCGGAGGCCACGCGCCCTATAATCGGGGCATGAGCGATACCCCACAGACCACCTTCGATGCTGCGGCCTTCGTCCGCAACCTGAGCGAGCGCCCGGGTGTCTACCAGATGTACGACGCGGCCGCTGCGCTGCTCTACGTCGGCAAAGCGAGCAACCTGCGCAAGCGGGTCTCGAGTTACTTCCAGAAGACGGGGCTGGGCCCCAAGACCGAGGCGCTGGTCGCCCGCATTGCCGAGATCCAGGTCACCATCACCGGCAGCGATACAGAAGCCTTGCTGCTCGAACAGAACCTGATCAAGAGCCAGCACCCGCCGTTCAACATCCTGTTGCGCGATGACAAGTCCTACCCCTACATCTTTCTCTCGCAGGGCGAGTCGTTCCCGAGATTGGGCTTCCACCGCGGCGCGAAACGCGCGAAGGGCCGTTATTTCGGCCCTTTCCCGGGCGCCTCTGCCGTGCGCGAGAGCCTGAATCTCATGCAGAAGGTTTTCCGCGTGCGCCAGTGCGAGGACAGCTTCTTCCGCAACCGTTCGCGGCCCTGCCTGCAATACCAGATACAGCGCTGCTCAGGCCCCTGCGTGGGCCTGGTGAGCGAGGAGGCCTATGCGGATTCGGTGCGGCGTACCGTGCTGTTCCTCGAGGGCAAGAGCACGGTCCTGCAGACGGAACTCGCCGACGAAATGGAGCGTGCGGCCGAGCGCCTCGAGTTCGAGCGAGCGGCCACGCTGCGCGACCAGATCCGTCACCTGCAGGCCGTGCGCGAGCGCCAGTCGATCGAGAGCGGCGATGGCACACTGGACGTGATCGCGGCCGCCGCCGGCCCCGGGGCGGCCTGCGTGCAGGTGCTGTTCGTGCGTGATGGACGCATCCTCGGCAGCCGCAGCTATTTCCCCCGCTGCAAGCTCGACGAGAGCCCCGCCGAAGTACTCGCCGCTTTCGTGCCGCAGTTCTACCTGGGTGCACGCGATGACCGCGACATCCCGCGCGAGATCCTGCTCGGCGACGAACCCGAAGACATCGACGTTCTGGCCGAAGCCTTGTCCCAGGCCTCGGGACGCCGTGTAACATTGAGTGCGCGGGTCCGCAGCGCGCGGGCGCAGTGGCTGAAACTCGCGCAGGAAACCGCACGCCAGAACCTGGGGAGCTTCCTCGCCAATCGCGCCCGCATGCACGACCAGCTCGCCGAACTGCAGGAGGCGCTGGGTCTGGACGCGGCGCCTGAACGCATCGAGTGCTTCGATATCAGCCACAGCGGCGGTGAGCTCGCGGTCGCCTCTTGCGTGGTCTTCGATGGCGGTGGCCCGCTCAAGGCCGATTACCGCCGCTTCAACATCGAGGGCATACGCCCCGGTGATGACTACGCGGCCATCCGTCAGGCGCTGGAGCGCCGCTACACGCGGCTCAAGTCGGGCGAAGGCAAGCTGCCTGACCTGCTGCTGATCGATGGCGGCAAGGGGCAGCTCGCACAGGCACTCGAGGTCATGGAAGAGCTCCAGATCGAGGGCGTGACGGTGGCATCCGTCGCGAAAGGCACCACGCGGAAGGCCGGCTTCGAGACCATCATCCTCGGGAAGGAGCGGCGCGAGCTGGTGAT
>CAIXOY010000491.1 GCA_903921135.1 uncultured Gammaproteobacteria bacterium | reverse complement strand
GTCTGGCGCTTCTCGCCACAGGCCGATGGCGCGCAGCGCCGCATCCCGCAGTGCCGCGGCCGTGGGTGCGTGGAAGACGAAACCCGTTGCACTGCCGTTCGCCAGTGCGCTCTCGGAGGCATCGGTCACCGTGTCTGCCAGACCTCCCACGCCGTGCACCACGGGCAGCGTGCCGTAACGCAGGCTGTACATCTGGTTGAGCCCGCAGGGCTCGAAACGCGAGGGCATCAGAAAGACATCCGCACCCGCCTCGATGCGGTGCGCGAGGCCCTCGTCGTAGCCCAGTCGCAGCGCGACACGCCCCGGGTACGCATGCGCCAGATCGGCCAGCGCCTGCTCGTAGCGGGCATCGCCGCTGCCGAGCAGCACGAACTGCGCGCCCTGCTCCAGCAGCGCGGGCAAGGCCGCCGTGATCAGGTCTACGCCTTTTTGTTCGGCGAGACGGCCGATGGATGCCAGCAGCGGCGCGCGCGGGTCTTCGGCGAGCCCCAGTTCCGCGCGCAAGGCGCGCGAGGAGATGCGCTTGTCACCGAGCGTTGAGGCACCGAAAGTCTGCGTCAGTGCCGCGTCCCGCAGCGGGTTCCAGACGCTGGTGTCGATGCCGTTCAGGATGCCGCAGAGCGCGGATGCCCGGTGCTCGAGCAGGCCCTCGAGCCCGCAGCCGAAGGCGGCCGTGCGGATTTCGCGTGCGTAGGTGGGGCTCACCGTGGTCACGCGGTCGGCGAAGACGATACCGCCCTTGATGAAACTCATCTGCCCGTGGAACTCGAGCGAATCCGGATGCCAGTGCCGTGCGGGAATGCCGAGCGCCCGGAACACGGCCTCGGGGAAAAGCCCCTGGTAGGCGAGGTTGTGGATCGTGAACACCGCTGCCGGGCGCGGACTCTGCTCCTGCAGCATCAGCGGTACGAGCCCCGTCTGCCAGTCGTTGCAGTGCACCACGTCGGCCTGCCAGCCCAGGCCGAAACCATCACGGGCGAGCAGTGCCGCCACGCGGCAGAGCAGGGCGAAACGCTGCGCGTTGTCGGGCCAGTCCCGGCCTTCGGCGTCGTGGTAAGGGTTGCCCGGGCGGTCGAAGAGCGCAGGGCAATCGAGGAGCCAGAGGCGGTTGCGCGAGCCGGGCAGTCGCGACTCGAACAGCCGCACGCTGTGTCCCTCGAGCTCGGTGGCGTGACGCAGGCGTACGCCCAGGTGTTGGGCCGCGCCCAGCACGCCGCGGTAGGCCGGCATCAGCACGCAGACCTGGTGGCCGATGGCCTGCAGCGCCCGCGGCAGGCTGGCCGAGACATCGGCAAGGCCGCCGGTCTTGGCGAAAGGAAAGATCTCGGAACTCACGAACAGGATGCGCATGCGCGGCTACTTCACCTGGTCACTGTCGATTGCGTCATGCGAACAAAACCGGGTCTGGGTTGGCAAGCGAGGTGCTGTCATGATCTGTCCTGAAAATTGGCATTGAGCCGAGGCAGTGTCTGCTGCCGACCGACCCAGGGAGGAACTTCCGATGACGACCGGGCACTCGGGACGCTTCGTCAGCCGCCTCACCCGCGAGACCCTCGCGCTGGTGCTCGCCGGGGGGCGGGGCTCACGCCTCAAGCAACTCACCGACTGGCGCGCCAAGCCCGCGGTGCCCTTCGGTGGCAAGTTCCGCATCATCGATTTCCCGCTCTCCAATTGCGTCAATTCGGGTATCCGTCGCGTTGCCGTCCTCACCCAGTACAAGTCCCACTCGCTGCTCAGGCACATACAGCACGGCTGGAGCTTCCTGCGCGCGGAGCTCGGCGAGTTCGTCGAGCTGCTGCCAGCACAACAGCGCATCGAGACCTCCTGGTACGAGGGCACAGCCAACGCCGTGCTGCAGAATTTCGACATCATCCGCCATCACGACCCGCAGTGGGTGCTGATCCTCGCCGGTGACCATGTCTACAAGATGGATTACGGCACCATGCTCGCGGCGCACGTCGAGAACGACGCCGATGTGACGGTGGGGTGCATCGAGGTCCCGCTGGAAGAGGCGAGTGCCTTCGGCGTGATGGAGGTCGACGAGAACTACCGCATCACGGAGTTCGAGGAAAAACCCGAGCACCCGCGGCCTGTCCCGGGAAAGCCCGATCGTGCGCTTGCTTCGATGGGTATCTACGTTTTCAGCACGCGCGTGCTTTTCGAGGAGCTCGGCCGCGATCACGCCAACCCCGCATCGGCGCATGACTTCGGCCGCGACATCATTCCCGCGCTGATCCGCCGACTGAAAGTGCAGGCCTACCCCTTCCACGATCCGCACAACGGCGGGCAGGGTTACTGGCGCGACGTGGGCACCGTGGACTCCTTCTGGGAGGCCAACATGGAACTGATCGGCAAGTCACCTGACCTCGATCTTTACGATGCCGAGTGGCCCATCTGGACCTGGCAGGAGCAGGTCGCGCCCGCGAAGTTCGTCCATGACGAGGAGGGACGCCGCGGCATGGCCGTGGACTCGATGGTCTCGGGCGGCTGCATCGTCTCGGGTGCCTCGATCCGGCGTTCGCTGCTGTTCTCGAACGTGCGTGTGCATTCCTTTGCGCGGGTGGAAGACAGTGTCGTGTTCCCGCTGGTCAAGATCGGGCGCCACTGCCGCATACGGCGCGCCGTGATCGACAAGCGCTGCGTGATCCCGCCCGGTACCGTGATCG
>CAIXOY010000490.1 GCA_903921135.1 uncultured Gammaproteobacteria bacterium | reverse complement strand
GTTCCACACCCAGATCGACAAGCTCGCCAAGTCCGGGTTGCTGTACCTGGTGACCGAGAAGTTCGCGAACATCGACCTGCATCCTGCCGCCGTGAGCAACGCCCAGATGGGCGCCGTGTTCGAGGAGCTGATCCGCAAGTTCGCCGAGCTCTCGAACGAGACCGCCGGAGAGCACTTCACCCCGCGTGAGGTCATCCGGCTGATGGTGAACCTGATCTTCATCGAGGACGACGACGCGCTGTCCAAGCCGGGCGTGGTGCGCTCGCTGTACGACCCCACCGCAGGTACGGGCGGCATGTTGAGCGTGGGCGGCGAGCATCTCGCCGGCCACAACCCCGACGCCCGGCTGGTCATGTATGGCCAGGAGCTGAACCCCGAGTCCTACGCCATCTGCAAGGCGGACATGCTCATCAAGGGGCAGGACATCGCCAACATCATCTTCGGGAACACGCTCTCGGCCGATGGCCTGCACGGCAAACACTTCGACTACATGCTCTCCAATCCGCCGTTCGGCGTCGAGTGGAAGAAGATCGAAAAGGAGGTCCGCAAGGAGGCCGAGACGCAGGGCTTCAACGGGCGCTTCGGCCCCGGGCTCCCGCGCGTGAGCGACGGCTCCCTGCTGTTCCTCATGCACCTACTCTCGAAGATGCGGCCCGCGAAGGACGGCGGGAGCCGCTTCGGCATCGTGCTCAACGGCTCGCCGCTGTTCACCGGCGGGGCCGGCTCGGGCGAGAGCGAGATCCGCCGCTACGTACTGGAGAACGACCTGGTCGAGGCGATCATCGGGCTGCCGACCGACATGTTCTACAACACCGGCATCAGCACCTACGTGTGGATCGTGAGCAACCGGAAGCCGGCCCCGCGCAAGGGCAAGGTGCAGCTCATCGACGCGAGCAGCTTCTATCAGAAGATGCGGAAGACTCTCGGCAGCAAGCGCAAGGAGCTGAGTCCGGCGCACATCGAGGAGATCACCCGCCTCTTCGGCGGCTTCGAGGAAGCGAGCAAGGACGGCGCCCCCATCAGCCGCATCTTCAAGAACGAGGACTTCGGCTACCGCACGATCACAGTGGAGCGCCCCGAGCGTGACGCGAAGGGCAAGGTGGTGGTGGGCACCAAGGGGAAGGGCGCTGGAAAGCCGGTGCCGGACTCCGCCCTGCGCGACACGGAGAACGTGCCGCTCTCGGAGGACGTGGCCGCGTACTTCAAGCGCGAGGTGTTGCCGCATGCGGCGGATGCGTGGATCGACCACGACAAGACGAAGGTGGGCTACGAGATTCCGTTCAACCGGCACTTCTACGTGTTCAAGCCGCCCCGGGCGCTCGCGGAGATCGACGCCGAGCTGAAGGGCGTGACCGACCGCATCCTTACGATGATCGCGGGGTTGTCGGGATGAGCGGCGCCGACGAGTTCCTCCTCTACACGGCGCCGAACGGTGCGGTCCGGATCACCGTCGCGGTGTTCAACGAGTCGGTGTGGCTCCCACAGCGCGGGCTGGCGGAGCTCTTCGGCGTGAAGGTGCCGGCGATCAGCAAGCACCTCAAGAACATCTTCGAGTCGGGGGAGCTGGTGGAGAGCGCAGTTGTTTCCGTTTTGGAAACAACTGCCTCGGACGGCAAGGTCTACGCCACCCGTCACTTCAACCTCGACGTGATCATCGCCGTTGGCTACCGAGTAAATAGCTTTCAAGCCACGCAGTTCCGCATCTGGGCGACCCAGGTGCTCCGCGAATTCATCGTCAAGGGCTTCGCGCTCGACGACGAGCGGCTCAAGCGCGGGAAGCAGACCTTCGGCAGGGACTACTTCGACCAGCTCCTCGAACGCATCCGCGAGATCCGCGCGAGCGAGCGCCGGTTCTACCAGAAGATCACCGAC
>CAIXOY010000489.1 GCA_903921135.1 uncultured Gammaproteobacteria bacterium | reverse complement strand
TATACGGCCGTACTGTGAAGCCAGCGCCGTTACCGCCTCGGCAAAATTGTAAAGGCTCGCCGCATCCGAGCTGCAGTACTGATAGACGCCCCAGGGCTGGGCCCCGCAGGCAAGCTGCAGGATGATCGCAACGATCACCCGGGCCAGATCAACCGCCGGCGTGGGGCAGATCTTGTCGTCGCTGCAGTCAAAGGGCTCGCCGCGTTCGAGTTGTCGCATCACACGGGTGAAAAGGTTGTCCCCCTGCGATGCGATAAGCGGGCCGGAGCGCAGCACGATGTGGCGAGGCGTGCGCCGGATGACGTGGTTCTCGGCATGCACCACGCGCAAGGCGTGCTCGTCGCGCCGGTCGGGAGCGTCCTTCTCACGGTAGGCACCGCTGCGTCTGCCGACGAACATGCTGTCGTCAGAGACATGCAACAGCGCTGCATTGCGCGCGCGGCAGGCGTTGCTCAGATTCTTTACCAGCAGCAGGCTTCGCTTGGCGAGCGCTGGATCAGCACCGGCAAACCACTCGCGTGACATCAGGTTCACCACCTGTGTCGCACCATGCACGGCAAAGGCGTGCTCGAGAAGCCTGGAGCCCTCGAGCACGGGGTCTTTGCTGGATATGGAAACGAAGGGCAGATCACGCCCCTGCAGGCTCGCCGCGAGTTCGAGGCCGAGCCTGCAATCAGAACCGATGAGGACCGCTTTCACACGTTGACTGCTGCCGGGCGGCCATGGACGTTCCGTTCACGATCAGAACGGAATGTCGTCCTCCATGGGCTCCATCTCGCGGACAGGAGCGGTCTCGGGGCCACGGCGGGGCTGCTGTTGGCGGGCCTCGGGGTAGTTGTAGTCGGCGTCACCGCCGCCACCCATGCCGCCACCGCCGCCCTGACGGCCGTCGAGCATCTGCATCTCGGCGGCGACGATTTCCGTTGTGTACTGGTCTTTGCCTTCCTTGTCTTGCCACTTGCGGGTGCGAATTGCCCCCTCGACATAGACCTTGGAACCCTTCTTCAGGTACTCGGCTGCAATCTCGGCCAAGCGGTTGAAGAACACGACCCGATGCCACTCGGTACGTTCCTGTTGCTGGCCGCTGGTCTTGTCTTTCCAGGTCTCGGATGTGGCGAGACGCACGTTCGTGACCGCGCCGCCCGATGGCAGGTAGCGCGTTTCCGGATCGGCACCGCAGTTGCCGATCAGGATGACCTTGTTGACTCCCTTTGCCATGATTTCCTCCTTGATGCCTCAGGCAGTGGATGGGACCCGGACTAGACCACGCGCGCAGCGGGCATGTCAATCAGACATGTCTTACGGGAAGGCCGTGCAGTTGCGAGTCGTCGAAGTGAGCGTCGACCTGAAGGTAAGCGAGGCTTTCGCCCTCCAGCACCAGCACCTCCCGCACACCCGCCAAGGCCCTCAAAGAGGCCGACAACTCCTCTACAGAAGGGCTGTCCGGCAGAAGTCCCAGCGTCACGGATCGCAGGTACTGCGGCCCCGACATACCGAAGGCAAGGAACAGCCAGCCGAAGGCCAGCAACGCGCAGGTCCCGAAAACAGCAGCCAGCCCTCCGTGCTGCAGCGCGAAGCCTCCGCCTGCGCCCCCCATGAAGGCGCCCAGAAACTGGCAGGTGGAATACAAGCCCGAGGCAGTGCCCCGATTATCGGGCCGGGTGGCGCGGCTCATCAGCGAGGGCAAGGCTGCTTCCAGATAGTTGATGGCAAGGAAGTACATGGCGAGTGCGGTAAAGGCCACAACAACGCCCGGGTGCCATCCGCCCGGCAGGGCCACGCCCGCAGCGCTGGCCGTCCACGCACACAGCAGGGCCATCGCAGCCGCAATGAGCCCCACCACGGCGAGGAACACACCTCGCACTTTCCGCTTGCGCTCGGCGAATACCAGCATCGGGATCATGGCCACGAAGGAACCACCTAGCAGCCAGCCGTAAATGACGCCGTGGGATTCCCGCGGAATGCCGAGATCGTCCGCCAGCACCCTCGGCACGGCCATGAACGAGGCCGTCAGAATGAAGTGCAGCACCAGCACACCGGCATCCAGCCGGAGCAGTTGGGGATCACGCATGACCTCCCGCAGCACCTTCCTCGACGGCGCTCCGGGTTTGCGCGCAGAGACCGCCGGGTACGGCACCACCCACATCGCGAGCGCGAGACCCAGCGCAGCCAGCGCAGCAATGGTGAGGAACAGCCCCTTCAGACCCGCCCATCCGGTCACGACAGG
>CAIXOY010000488.1 GCA_903921135.1 uncultured Gammaproteobacteria bacterium | reverse complement strand
GCCCTTGTCGCAGATCCCTTCCAGCCCCGACACTTCCCGCCCGCGGGCAGCCGCCCGACACAGTCACGGGGAAGCACTCCAGATGCAGCAGTCCGCGCCGGCGGGGCTGAACGCCGCCGATCTCAACTTCAATCCGCCGCAGTTCCCGCAGCAGGCGCTGGCCGATGCGCTGCAGCAGCACTACGGCATCAGCGGCAGCCTTCACGCACTGGACGGCGAGCGCGACCAGAACCACCGCGTGGACTGCGCCGACGGTCGGCAGTTCGTGTTCAAGGTCTCGTCTCCGGGCGAGGCCCCGGGCGCCGTGGATTTCCAGATCGGCGCGCTGCAGCACCTGGAGGCAAGCGCTCCCGAACTCGCCGTACCGAGGCTCATCCCCTCGCTTGAGGGCAACACGCGCGAATGGATAGAGGACGACGCGGGCGTACGGCACATGATCCGGCTGCTCAGCTGGCTGCCGGGCGAGCCGCTCAGCTCGGGCTCCGCGCTGGAGCCGTCGATGTTCCGCAGTGCTGCGGATTTCCAGGCGCGCCTCGCGCAGGGCCTGCGCGGCTATTTCCATCCGCATGCGCGCCACTTCGTGGCCTGGGACATACAGCGCGCCTTGGTGCTGGACCCGGGTGTGCAGGCGCGTGTGCAACCCGATGCGCTCGCGCTGGCGGCGGGATTCCTGCAACGCCTGGAACAGGAGGTTCTGCCACGGCTGCCCGCGCTGCGCGCGCAGGTGGTGCACTCCGACGGCCACACCGGCAACCTGTTGCGCCCCACCGCCGCGAGTCAGCTGGTGAACGGCGTCATCGACTTCGGCGACATGGTGCACGCCCCGCTCGTGCAGGATCTCGCGGTGATGATCGCGAGCTTCCTGCGTTACGGCGGCATGCGTTTCGAGAACGCGCTCGCGCAGCTCGAGTCCTACAACCGTGTGATGCCGCTAGGCGATGCCGATCTCGAACTGCTGCACGACATGGTGCTGCTGCGCATCGTGACAGCGCTCTTCATGTACGACTTCCGCGCCGCCACCACGGAGAACCCGCCGGCGTGGATCGCCGAGGAACGGCCCGATATCGTCACAGCCCTGCAGCTCTGGCTCGCCATCGACCAGGCAGACGCGCTGGCGCAGTACCGCATGGCCTGCGGACGCGCCGCGCCACGCGTGTCTGCGCCGAGCAAAGAACTGCGCGCACGGCGCGAGAAAGTGCTGGGGCCGAGCTACCGGCTTTTCTACGACGAGCCGGTGCAACTCGTGCGCGGCGAGGGCGTGTGGCTGTGGGATGCCGAGGGGCGACGCTACCTCGATGGCTACAACAACGTGGCCTCGGTGGGTCATTGCCACCCGCACGTGGTGGCCGCGCTCGCGAGCCAGGCTGCCACGCTGAACACGCACACGCGCTACCTGCACGAGAATGTGGTGCGCTACGCCGAGCGCCTCACCGCGACGATGCCCGCGGAGTTGAGCGTGTGCCTGCTGGTCTGCACGGGCACCGAGGCGAACGATCTGGCGATACGCATCGCACGCACCGTGAGCGGGCACGAGGGCGTGATCGTGTCTGAAGAGTCCTACCACGGGAATTCCAACGTGGTGGGCGCAGCCTCGACCTGCATGTACCCCGCCGCCGACCAGCCCGCGTGGCTCGCCACGGTGGAGGCACCGAACGGGTTCCGCGGGAGCTACCGCTACGGCACGCCGCAACTGGGGGAGCTGTATGCCGCGCAGCTCGATGGCGCGATCGGCAAGCTCCGCTCGCGCGGGCACGGTACGGCAACGTTCATGTGCGACACCATCTGGGATTCGAACGGCACCATCCTGCCGCCGCCGGGTTATCTGGAGCGCGCGGCTGCGGCCACGCGCGCGGCGGGCGGGCTGTTCATCGCCGATGAGGTGCAGGCGGGCTTCTACCGCACCGGCGAGCAGCTGTGGTCTTTCAATTACGCGGAGGTGGTGCCGGATATCGTGACCATCGGCAAGCCCGCGGGCGCGGGCCATCCGCTCGGTGCCGTGATCACCACGCCGGCGATCGCGGCGGCTTTCGCGAAGACCTATTCCTACTTCAACACCTTTGGCGGCAACCCCGTCTCTGCCGCGGTGGGCAATGCCGTGCTCGACGTGCTGGAGCGCGAGAACGTGCAACAGAACGTGATCGCCTCGGGCGCGGTGCTGGAACCGGGGCTGCAGGCGCTGCGCGCACGCTTCCCCTTCGTTGCGGACGTACGCGGCAAGGGGCTTTTCTGGGGGCTGGAGATCGTGAAGGACGCGGGCTCGATCGAGCCTGACGTTGCGCGTGCCGACAGGATCATCAACTTGCTTCGCGAGGACGGGTGTCTGCTCGGGCGGACCGGCGCCTTCAACAACGTGGTGAAGATCCGCCCGCCGCTGGTGTTTTCACCAGAGCACGCAGGCATCCTGCTGGAAAAGCTCGGGCGCGCGCTGGCGGCTAGCTGAGCCTGCGACCTCTCTCACCCGTGGGAGCGGGCCATGCCCGCGACTGTGCCCGCACCGATGCCGCTGTCGCGCGCATGGCGCGCTCCCACCACCATAAACAACTGCGGCTGTCGCACTATCCTGGGGGAGCGGGCCATGCCCGCGACTCAGCGCGCGGCGCTGGCACCCGCCGCATCACGGCTGCGCGAGCGCGTGGCGGCCACACCGATCGCGTCGCTGGGAGCAGCGTTTGGATCCGCCAATCCGGATGCCGCATAGACGCTGAACCGCGAGACCCGCAGCCGCAGCTCCGCCCCGGGCCGGAAGGACGCAGCATCGTGATGCAAGTGCGGCACTTCCACGGTGAGCAGCCTGGGGCTTCCCTTGACGCGCGCTTCGGCACGCACGATCGGCCCGGTCTTCTGCACTGACAACACCTCGACCCTCACCCCCGGCGTGGCCTCGTCGGCGATGCGCAGATCACCCGGCCGCACGCGCAATTTGAGCGCGCCCGGCGGCACATCACCGCGCCCCGTGATCGGCCGGTCCGCACCTTCAACGAGCAGGCCACGCCCCTCGGCAACGGCATCCAGCACGTTGGTGTCACCGAGGAATTCGAATACGAACGGCGTGGCAGGCGTCTCGTAGACCTCGTCGCAACTGCCCACCTGCTCGATCCGGCCGCGATTCATGATCACCACACGGTCGGCCAATTCCAGCGCCTCTTCCTGATCGTGTGTCACGAAGATCGTGGTCGTGCCGATGCGCTGGTGAAGTTCGCGCAGCCAACGGCGCAGATCCTTGCGCACCTTGGCGTCCAGAGCACCGAAGGGCTCGTCCAGCAACAGCACGCGCGGCTCGATGGCGAGTGCCCGCGCCAGCGCCACACGCTGGCGCTGCCCGCCGGAGAGCTGGTGCGGGAAACGGTCACCCAAGCCGCCGAGTTGCACCAGTTCCAGCAACTCGTTCGCCCGGCGATCGATCTCGGCTGCGGCCGGGCGCTCGCGCCGTGGCCGCATGCGCAGCCCGAAGCTCACGTTGTCGCGCACACGCATGTGCTTGAAGAGCGCGTAGTGCTGGAACACGAAGCCGACGTTGCGTTCCCGCACCGGGCGCGAGGCCATGTTTTCCGTGCCGAAAAAAACATCGCCCCGGTCTGCAAATTCGAGCCCTGCGATGATCCGGAGCAAAGTGGTCTTGCCGCTGCCCGAGGGACCGAGAAGCGCGATCAGCTCCCCGGACGTTATGTCGAGGTCCACGCCATCGAGCGCACGGAAACCGACGAACTGCTTGGCGATGTCTTGCAGTCTGATCTGCATGGTGGCGGTACCCACCGAGGCACCGCCGAATTCCTGCTTCGCATTCAGTTCGGTATCAGCGGCGAGCTTGCGATCGAAGGGATCATTGCTGGGCGCGCTGTAGCCAGAGGCTGCAGCAAGCGAGGCGTACTGCCGATTCAGCGCGCGCTGCGTGGGCACCGCATCCACGTAGACCTGCGCGCAGCACTCGGGGTTCTGGCGGTTGTAGTCGCCGGCAAGCGTGATATCGAGCGTCTCGGAGGGAACGAACAGGAGCTGCCCGCGGATGCCGAGGTTGTCGATCTCGTTCACATCGGTATCGGTGGTGACGTTCTCATAGATGCCATCACGCTTCGTCACCGAGCCCACGAGGCGGAAGGCGAGCGTGTCATCGATCAAGGGTCCGGAGACCGCACCGCGCGCCTGCGTGTAACCGAGGTTGCCGTAAGAGAGTTCCGCACGGCCTTCGTTCTCGAAGGTGGGCTTGCGCGTAGTGATGTTCAGCGCGCCGGCCGTGGTGTTCTTGCCGTAGAGCGTGCCCTGCGGGCCGCGCAGGACTTCGATCTGCTGCACGTCCAGGAAGTCGAATGTAGAGGCCGCGATGCGGCTGTAATAGACCTGATCCACATAGAAACCCACGCCCTGCTCGATGCCATCGTTGGTGAGACCGAACGGCGCACCGATGCCGCGGATGTTGACTGCGGTGTTGCGCGGATTCGAGGAGATGAATTGCAGGCTGGGCTGGAGTTGCTGCAGCCGGTTCACGTTGAAGGTGCCGGTGTTGTCGAGCTT
>CAIXOY010000487.1 GCA_903921135.1 uncultured Gammaproteobacteria bacterium | reverse complement strand
GTTCATCAAGAGCCTGCAGAGCCGCAACGACACGCTGCTCAAGGTTGCGCGCTGCATCGTCGAGCGCCAGCAGGGCTTCCTGGAGCACGGTGAAGAGGCGATGCGGCCGATGATCCTCCATGACGTCGCCACCGCCGTGAGCATGCACGAGTCGACCATCTCGCGGGTGACGACGCAGAAGTACATGCACACACCGGGCGGGATTTTCGAACTGAAGTACTTCTTCTCGAGCCACGTGAGCACAGCCGCAGGCGGAGAGTGTTCATCCGTGGCGATAAGGGCCATCATCAAGAAACTGGTGGCGGCAGAAAACGTGCGCAAGCCGTTGAGCGACAGCAAGATCGCCTCGATCCTCGAGGATCAGGGCATCAACGTGGCGCGGCGCACCATCGCGAAGTACCGCGAGTCCCTCGGGATCGCGCCATCGAACGAACGCAAGCAACTGTGACCGGGCCGCAGGCACGGGCTGCGAGCAGGCAACAACCGCGGACTGACAGGAGGGAATCATGCAGATCAACATCAGCGGCCATCACATCGAACTCACCGATGCCCTGCGCAATTACGTGGACAGCAAGCTCGGACGGCTCGAGCGCCATGCCGGGAAGATCACGCACATCGACGTGGTACTGAACGTCGAGAAACTGCGCCAGAAGGTCGAGGCGACCCTGCGGATGGCCGGCGCGGAACTCTTTGCCGAGGCGGAAGACGAGGACATGTACGCCGCCATCGACGCGCTGTCGGACAAACTGGACCGGCAACTCGACAAACACAAAGGCAAGAAAAACAGCCACCACTAGCGCGAACGAAGATCGCGCTGCCAGCGCCGGGCGCCGGGAGCAGGAATGGATCGCAACACCTCGCCCGCCGCCAAGCTGGTAATCGTCAGCGGGCGGTCGGGCTCGGGAAAGAGTACCGCCCTCCATGTGCTGGAGGACGCAGGCTTCTATTGCATCGACAACATCCCCGCTCTGCTGCTGCCGCAATTGCTGGAGCAGTGCGCGGGCGAGGCCTCCCTCACACGCACCGCCGTCAGCATCGACGCGCGCAACATCCCGGGCTCGCTGGCGCGCTTCCCGGAGATCATCGCCTCGCTGTCGCCGGCCTTCGCGGTGGACGTGATCTACCTCGACGCCGACGACGCCACGCTGATCAAGCGCTTCAGCGAAACGCGCCGCCGTCACCCGCTCAGCAATGCGGGCATGCCGCTGGCAGAGGCACTCGCCGCGGAGCGCGCGCTGCTGGCGCCGATCGCGGAGCGTGCCGCCCGCACCATCGACACGCGCGGCATGTCCCTGCACGACCTGCGCGACCTCATCACCAAGACCGTGCTCGCGCAGCCTGCGAGCGGCATGGCCGTGCTCTTCGAATCCTTCGGCTTCAAGAGCGGCATACCGCTCGACGCGGATCTGGTCTTCGATCTCCGCAGCCTGCCGAACCCCCACTGGTTTCCCGAACTGCGGCACCTGACAGGCCGCGACGCGCCTGTGGCGGAGTTCCTTGCCGCAAGCGCAGAGATGGACGAGATGCTCGCCGACATCGGGAGCTTCCTCGCGCGCTGGCTGCCGCGCTACGCCGCGAGCAACCGCAGCTACACCACGGTGGCGATAGGCTGCACGGGCGGGCGCCATCGCTCGGTCTATGCCGCCGAACGCCTCCTCGAACGATTCGCACCGCAATTTCCCGGCGCGCGACTGCGCCATCGGGAACTGGGACCGGAGTAAACCATGGTCAGCCGAGAGGTAGACGTCATCAACCGACTGGGGCTGCATGCGCGCGCGGCGGCGAAACTGGTGGGCACAGCCACGCGTTTCGCCAGCGCGTTCAGTCTGAGCCGTGAGGGGCGCAAGGCCGATGCCAAGAGCATCATGGCCGTGATGATGCTCGCGGCCACGCGCGGGCACACCGTGACACTCTCGGCCGACGGCCCTGATGAGGCCGAGGCGCTCGAGGCCGTGACACAACTCTTCGCTGACCGGTTCGGCGAAGATGAGTGAGGATCTGGACGACCGCGGGCCGAGCAAATCCAGCCGCAAGCGCGAGCACCGCGAACTGCAGTCACTGGCCGAATCGCTGGCCGCACTGCCGGAGCCGCGCTTCCGGAAACTGGCCCTGAGCGAGCGCTGCCGCGACGCGCTCGAGGCCGCGCGCCGTATGCCACGCAGCGGCAGCCGCAACCGCCAGATCCGGCTTATCGCCCAACTGCTCCTCGAAGAGGACATCGACGCGCTCTCCCGCCCGCCGCAAGAACTCGCGACCAAAGCCCGCGAGGAGGCAGCGCGCCACCACGCGGCGGAGAAACTGCGGGAGAGATTGCTGGAGTCCGGCCTCACCGCGCTGGATGGAACGACTGCCACGGCGGAGCAGCGTCAACGCAGCAGCGCGCTGCTGCACGATGCCTCGCCCGGCGCGCCCACCTCGCGCAGCGTGCCGGCCCGGCGCGAGCTCTACCGCCTCGCGTTGGAGATCCTCGCGTCGGGCTGAGCCGCCTCAGTCGGGCACACGGACGCGCTGGTGTGCGGCAACGGGCAGGCGCCGGCGCAGCGCCTCGAGCATCCTGGTGTCGGGCTCGGCAACCAGCACCGCCTCGCCCGTGGAGGCGCTCGCCAGCACCGTCCCCCACGGATCGATGATCACGGAGCCGCCGTAGCACTCGCGGGTGGCTGTCTGCCGGCCACCCTGATTCGGGGCAACCACCCAGCACTGGTTCTCGATGGCGCGCGCGCGGAGCAGCACGTGCCAGTGGGCCTCGCCGGTCAGGCGGGTGAAGGCCGAGGGCAGCACCAGCAGGCTCATCCCGCGCTGGAACTGCACCCGGAACATCTCGGGAAAGCGCAGGTCGTAACACACCGCGAGCCCCAGGACGCCGAAGGGAGTCTCCGCCGTGACGATCCGGTCTCCGGCCGACATCCGCGCCGACTCACGGTAGCTCTGCTGCGCGTCCGGAAGGTCCACGTCGAAGAGATGCATCTTGTCGTAACGGGCGCGCTCCACACCGTCCGGATCGAACAGCAGACAGGCGGCGCGCGGCCGGTCGCCTGCATCCGAGAGCGCAATGGTGCCGCCCACCAGCCAGATGCCGTGGTGCTTGGCCAGCCCCGCCAGAAAACGGCGCAAGGGGCCATCGCCGCCACGCTCCGCCGCGCCCAGAGCAAGCGTGCGCGCAGGATCGGCGCAGGCGAAAGCCTCGGGCAGCACCACCAAGCCCGCACCACGCCCGGCCGCCTCGGCGATCAGCCGTTCCGCCGCGCGCAGATTGGCTTCCAGGTCAACGGTGCTCACCATCTGCACGGCAGCAAGCGCGCGTCCATTCATCGGGGGGCTCCTGGCGAAGGCGTTTGCGGAGATGCCTCCGGCGCCGCGGAGGCGGGGGCCGGCGTAGAGGGCTGCGCCCCGACGGCGGGCGCAACGTTACCGCCTTGGGCGGCAGGCTCGGCATCGAAAACCTTGACGAGCTTCAGTTCAGGCTCCTCCACAGGGCCGCTCACGGTGTAGACCGCGCTCGAAAACTTGCCCAACTGGTCTTCGAAAATACGGCTCGCGAGATAGGCTCCCGCCACCGCAGGCAAGCCTCCGGCAAGCGCGGCCATCCACGGCAGGTTGCTGCCCAGAGGCAGAGAGACCACGAGGTCGGCATCGATCAGGTTGCGGCGCAGGTCGCTCTGGCCACCAAGGCGCATACGGGCCGTGGGGCCGCGCAGTTCCATCGGCTCCGTGGTGCGGGCGATGCCATCGGCAATGTCGATGACGGCCTCGAAACTGTCGAAGGCAAGTCCGCTCTGGTAGAGATCCTTGAAGTCGAGCTTCAAGCGCCGCAGCAGTTCGTCGAAACGCAGCACACCGAAGGCGCGCATCAGCGGATTGTTGCCGCCACCACGCAACAGACGCCCGTTGTTGAAACCGAAATCGAGCAGGCCGCGCGCATCGGCCATGCGCAGCGCGAGCGGATTTCCCGGCCAGCTGAGCGAAACATCGGCGCGGCCGTTGTTGCCCTCCAGCACCGGGTCGTAGCCCCAGTTGCGGAAGAATTCGCCGGGGTTGTCGAAGCGCAGGCCCGCTGACAGTTCCGTGCGCGGCACCCCCGCGATCCAGCGCATCCGCACGCTCGCACCCGGCGTGTCGCCGGTGCCGCTCACGTGCAGGCCGGGCAGGCTGCCGGTGGCCGCGCTGAGCGCGAGTGCGTCGGTCTCGGAGGCGATCCGGAAGCGCCAGTTGCCCATATCACGCGGACCGTTGCGCAGCGCGGCAATGCTGACGTCGATCGGGGGGACGCGGGCATCGGCGAGAACGTTCCAGGGGTCCTCGCGCGGGTCGGGCGGTGGCGCTTCAGGCGCAGGGGAAGGCTGCGCGCCCGGAGGGAGCTCCGGCTTCGGCGGCAGGAATGGCGCGAGTTCCAGACGGTCCACGCGCAGCTCGAAGGGCAAGGTGCGATCAGCGGGAATGCTGAACTCCCCTGCGAGCAGATCAGCACTGAAACCGATCCGGTAAGCGCTCTCGTCGCGCCAGGAGCGCACGTCGAGGCCGGCGAGATCGGGCCGCAGCAACCGGGCCGATGCCGCACGCAGCCCCTCGAGGCGCAGGCCGCCGACACCGCCACCCGCTCCCGCGTTCAGGGACACCAGACGGCTGGCTGCCACGATCCAGGCGCCCGCATCCGCGTGGGCGACCTCGCCGCGCAGGGCAATCCCCTCCCCGCCCGGCACCGGCGGCGCGCCCGTGCCCAGCACGATCTCGCCCGCGGGCGCGGTGCCAGGTTTGCGCAGCAACGCGAGCGACGCCAGCCCTTCCAGCCTCGCATCGATGCGGGCGCCCTCGGGGCCAGGTTCCCAGTCGAGGCTGAACGGCAGCGCGGTGCCAGCTTCCTTGGCGAGCGGCTCGGGCAGGGCGCTGGACACGCCCGACAGGCTGCTCTTCACGAGCGTGGCGAATCCGGACTCGCGTTGCTCCAGTCGCAGCGAGAAAGGGGTTTCACCGGCCAGCATCCCGCCCGTTGCAGCACCGAGCCAGCGCTCCACATCCGCCGCAGCCGCCATGCCATCGGCGGTGATCAGCATCTTCCCCGGTGTGTTTTCGAGAGGCCCGATACGGGCACTGAAGGGGCGCTCCCAGAGCGTGCCCGTCATGCCTTCACTACGCAGTCCGCCGTCCAGGGAATACGCGAGCGGACCTGCCAGCTGCCCGAGTTCCAGCCCGAGGCTGCCGAGTTGCAGGGAGCCCGCGCCGAGCCGCGCGTGCACGCCGATGCGTGCGTTGGCGGTTGTTATCCGTTGCCCGAGGGGAAGGTCCAGATCGAGGTCGACCGAGGTAGGCCCGCTGCCCCGCCAGTCCCGCAGCGCGCCCTTGGTGATGGCCGCGAGCGGGGAGCCGTTCACGAGTCCGAGCACCTGCCCGAGATCTGCCTCCACCCGACCGCCAACGCGCAGACGGCGCATATCGGCACCCATGTCCACCTCGACCAGCGCGTCGTTCAAGCGGGCGCCCAGCACCTCACCTTCCAGAGCCTGTACGCGGGTGCGGGGGCCGTCGATTGCCACGCGCGCGCGCACGCCGCTCGCGGGCGGCCAGTCGGGGTGGTAATCGACCGTCGCGTCGCTCACCTCGAGGGCGAGTTGCACCGTGCTGCTGCGGCTGCCGTCCGGTCGTCCGAAGGCGCTGCGGTAGGCGAAGGCGCCGGCGTCGACATGGCCCGATTTCACGGCACCCTCGAGCCAGCGGCGCAACCCCTTGCTGAGCGTGTAGGGAACGAGTTTCTCGTGGAGCGAGACATCGGCATTGCGCACGCTGGCCGCCAGCGTGAACTCGTCCTCCACCGCCGGGTCCCTGTTCAGATGCAGGCCGAAACGTGCGCTGAACGTGCTCTGCTCCTGCGTGAGGTCGAGCAGCTCGCTGTCGACCACGAGCCCGTCTTCGTCACGGCTCCAGCGTACGCGGCCGCGCAGGCTGCTGAAATCGAGATCCTCCTGGTAGAGGCGCGGGAATTCCAGGGTGATGGCCTGCGTATCCAGATCGACGAAGCCGCCGTTGCGATCGAGTTCGAGGTATCCCCGCGCGTTGCGCACGCCGGGCGCGCTGCGCCAGGGCGAGACCGAGAGATCCTCCAGCCGACCGCGCAGGCGGAACTGCAGCGGCTGGCCGTCACGGCGTTGCGCATCGAGGTGCACGTTGGCGAGCCCGCCGTAGGGCGAGAGATCCGAGAGCGCATCGGCCCACTGCCCCTCGACCAGGCCCGTGCCGGTGGCAATGCCGGCGAGAGCACCCACCTCCAGGTATTCCGCGGCGAAGACATCATCACTGCCGCCGGGCACGGCACGGCGCTCGACCCGGAGATGGCGTACGTCCAGATCCTGCGCATACCAGTTGGCGCCAAGGTGGTCGAGATCCAGCGTGCTGATTCCGGCAGCGTGGCGCAGCACGAACCGGGTATCGAAGCCCCGCAGCGGCTCCAGGCTGCGGCCGGAAGACAGAGGCGCCAGCTCGATCAGCGGCGAGCGCAGATCACCGCGCAGGGACCACGCACCATCCGCCGCGAGAGTGGCCCAGAGCTCCCCGCTCAACGCGGTGCGCGGAAGGCGCAGGGATGCGCCCGCAAGCGGTTGCAGCCGCGCGAGGCGGGCATCCTCCAGACGCACCCAGGCGCTGGCATCGAACTCACCGTGGCGGCGCGGGTCACCGTGGGTCTCGACGATGAGGTCGAGCTTGCCGCCGCCGTTGTCGTCACGCAGCCTGGCATCGAGGCGGCGCAGCCGGCGGTAGTTCTGCATCCGCAATGTCGCGTCCTGGGTTTCGATCTGCCCGCCGTTGGCAGGGCTCAGCACGACCCGCGTGCGCTCGAGGCCGATCTCCTCGATGGCGAGGAAGAAATCGAGGATGGCGTCGCGATCGGCAGGCGTGCGGGAGACGCCGATGCCCGAGAGGTGCCAATGCCCTTGTGCGTCCTCGCGGAAACCGAGTTGCACGTCCTGCGCGTCAATGCTGCGGATGCGCGGCGCGCGCGCGAGCAGCGAACGCACGATGTCGATACGCAGATCCGAGCGGCTGGAGGAGAGGATGGTGACGGCGGGCTCCTCTCGCGCGTAGAGCCGCAAACCCTGCACGTGGAAGGTTGGCGCGAGGCCGGTCCACTCCGCGTGCAGCCCCGCCACCTCGATACCGAAAGGCAACCTCGCGGCGGCTCGCGCCACCAGCTCGGATCGGTACTGGTCGAGGTAGGGGAAGTAGTACTGCCCGAGGCTCACCAGTACGGCGCACAGCACCACCGTGGCCGCGGCGAGATACCACAGCCAACGCGCGAGCCTGCCGAACAAGCGCCTCATGCCTTCATCGCCTCACAGCAGCACGACGTCGTACTGCTCCTGGGTGTAGATGCTCTCGACCTGGAAACGGATCGTCTTGCCGATCTGCTCCTCCAGATCCGCCACGTTGCCCGATTCCTCGTCGAGCAGACGATCGACCACCGACTGCGCGGCCAGCACCAGCAGCGTGTCGTTGTCGTAGGAGCGGGCCTCGCGGAGGATCTCGCGGAAGATCTCGTAACAGACCGTCTCGGCCGATTTCACGGTGCCACGCCCCTGACAGGTGGCGCAGGTCTCGCAGAGCGTGCGCTCGAGGCTCTCGCGGGTGCGCTTGCGGGTCATCTGCACGAGACCGAGGTCAGAGAGCGGGCTGATCGCCGTGCGTGCATGGTCGCGCTCGAGCGCCCGCTCGAGGTTGCGCAGCACCTGACGGCGGTGCTCCGGGTCTTTCATGTCGATGAAATCGATGATGATGATCCCGCCCAGATTGCGTACGCGCAGCTGCCGTGCCAGCGCGCCTGCCGCCTCGAGATTGGTCTTGAGAATGGTCTCCTCGAGATTGCGGCTGCCGACGAAGGCGCCCGTATTCACATCAATGGTGGTCATCGCCTCGGTCTGGTCGATGATCAGGTAGCCGCCGGATTTCAGCTGCACGCGTTTGCCGAGCGCTTTTTCGATCTCATCCTCCACGCCGTAGAGATCGAAGATCGGGCGGTCACCGGCGAAGTGTTCGATGCGGCCGGCCACCTCTGGCACGAACTGCGCCGCAAAACGCGCGAGCCGCTCCGCCACCTCGGGGGAATCCACCCGCACCTTCTCGATGTTGCCGCGCACCTCGTCGCGCAGCGTGCGCATGGCGAGCGGCAGATCCTCGTGGATCAGCGCAGGCGCGCTCGCGTGGCGCGCCGCCTCGGTGACCGACTCCCAGAGCTTCAGAAGGATGCGCACATCGTCCTCGATGCCCTCGCGCGCCACACCTTCGGCTGCGGTGCGGACGATGAAACCGCCCGCCTCCGGCTGCCCCGCATCCGCCAGAACCTGCTGCACGAGGCCGCGCAGGCGGTCTCGCTCTTCCTCGGCCTCGATGCGCTGCGAGATGCCGATGTGGCGCGTGTGGGGCATGTACACCAGATAGCGCGAGGAGAGCGACAGATGCGTGGTGAGCCGCGCGCCCTTGCTGCCCAGCGGATCCTTCACCACCTGCACCACAACCGTCTGGCCTTCGCTCACCACGGCACGGATCTCGCGCTCGGCGTCGCTGCGGGTTTCGACGCCGTTCTCGTCGAGGCTCACCAGATCGCTCGCGTGGAGGAAGCTCGCGCGCTCGAGGCCGATGTCGACGAAGGCGGCCTGCATGCCGGGCAGCACGCGCATCACCTTGCCCAGATAGATGTTGCCCACCAGCCCCTTGTGGGAGCGGCGCTCGACCCAGACTTCCTGCAGTACGCCGCTCTCGACAAGTGCGACGCGGGTCTGCACCGGCGTGGCATTGATCAGGATCTCGTCACTCATGCCCCTTCCCCCGGCTCGCGCTGCCAGCCCTCGATGCCGAACTCGCGCAGCAGCGCGGCGGTTTCGAACAACGGCAGCCCCACCACGCCCGTGTAGCTGCCCTCTATGCGTTCCACGAACACCGCGGCGAGGCCCTGTATCGCGTAAGCGCCGGCCTTGTCGCAGGGCTCTCCGCTGGCCCAGTAAGCCTCGATCTCTGCGGGCGCCAATTCGCGCAAACTGACCTTCGTGCGCGAGAGGGCAACGCATTCGTGCCGGCCATCGTTGACCGCCACGGCGCTCAGCACCAGATGCGTACGGCCCGAGAGTTGCGCCAGCATCGCGAGCCCGTCCTCGCGCGAACCGGGCTTGCCGAGCACGCGATCGCCGAGCAGCACCTCGGTATCGGCACCCAGCACGGGCCGCGTGTCACCCGTCGGGCGAATCGCAAGTCCGGCCGCGGCCTTCTCGCGGGCCACGCGCAGCACGTAGTCTTCGCCTGACTCTGAAGCGCCCTGCACCTCCTCGATGCCCGCGGACAGGACCCCGAAGCGATAACCCAACTGCGCGAGCAACTCGCGCCGACGCGGCGAGCCCGATGCCAGGTGGAAGTCGGCGTCAGGCGCTGGCATGCCAGTCCTCCATGCGGCCGCGCATGCTGAGCCAGGTGCCGATCAAGGGCCAGCAGAAGGCCGCCGTCACGCTGCCCATCAGGACGTCGACTCCCATCACCGCATGCCCCGAAAAGCCCTGCGCCCAGCGCATCAGCACCTGCGCCAGCACGCTCAGCGCGAACACTGCGGCCATCTGTTGTGGCAGGGAGTGGTGCAGGATCCTCGCGCGGAGCACCCAGGCTACGTAGGCGACAACGGCCAGCGCGAGCGCGCGCGGGCCGAGCATCCCGCCACACAGCGCATCGGCCGCAAGCCCCGCGAGCCACGCGAAACCGATCCCGGCATTCACCGGGTCGCGCAGCACCCAGTAGAACACCAGCAAGCTCAGCCAGTCGGGACGCGCCGGTGCCATCCATGCCGGCAAGGGCATGAGCAGCAACAGCAACGCGGCTGCGGTCGATGCCCAGAGCCGGAAAGAGGAACCACCCGTGCGGGATCTCATGGCGCCGGCTCCGTAGCGGGCGGCGCTCGCGCGGCCGGTGCGTTACCCGCGGGCGCGAGCACTGCAGGATCGGGCCCGGGCGCGGGATCGGTGAGCACCAGCACATGACGGCTGCGGTCGAGCTGCGCGCTCGGACGGGCCACCACGACCGAGAACGGCTGGCCCGGGTCATTGGTGACCGACTCGACCACGCCCACCGGATAGCCTCCGGGGAAACGCTGCCCCAGCCCCGAGCTGACCAGCAGATCACCGGGGCGCACGTCCATCGTCGGCGCTACGTAGTCGACGTCGAGCTGGTCGATGCGCCCGCTCCCCTCCACCACCACGCGCACGCCATTGCGAAGCACCTGCGCAGGCACGGCATGCGTGGCGTCGCTCAGCAGCAGCAC
>CAIXOY010000486.1 GCA_903921135.1 uncultured Gammaproteobacteria bacterium | reverse complement strand
TTCCTCGCCGCTGGCGAGTTGTACGCCTACCGCTTTCGAGCGCTCGATCAGGACTTTCTGTACGGCCGAGCCGGTGCGGATCTCGCCGCGCGCCGCGAGCAGGGTTTCGGTCAGCGCACGCACGATGGTGCCCGTGCCGGCGGCATGCTGCGGCGCGGCAAGCCCGCCGCGGTTAAGCCAGTTGTGCATGAGCGTGTAGCCCGTACCCGCCGACATCGGGCCCAGGGTGTGGCCATGCACCGCCACGGAGGCGAGTGCTGCGCGCAATGCGGGTGATTCGAACCACTCCTCGAAGAGTTCCAGCGAGGTCATCGGCAGCGCGCGGATGAAGCGGAACATGTCCCGCTTGCCCAGACGACGCAGGCGAAGCCCGAGTTTCGCAAAGGGGAGACCTTCGCGGCGCAGGTCGAGGTGCGGCAGTTCGCGCGGCATGGGTACGGCATAGGCCGCGTCCAGCATCTGTGCGCAGGTGTTCATGAAAGCCACGAATTCCGGCCAACGAGCCGCATCTGCCGCACTGAAGGCGCGGATCGCGTCGATGGACGCGGCGTCGGTCAATGCCGGCCCGATCCGCAGTACGCCTGCGTCCGTGTGGGCCGTAAAGACCTGTGGCGCGGGCGCGGGGATGTTCAGGCCCAGGTCGCGCACGATATCGGGTCGCAGCATGCCGCCCGCGTGCAGTGAGTCGACGCTCCAGCCTTCGCCGAAGGATTCGGTCACGGCCTGTCCGCCGGGGATGGCGCGGCGCTCCAGCACCAGCACGCGTTTTCCTGCGCGTGCGAGGTAGTTCGCGGTCACGAGGCCGTTGTGCCCCGCACCGATCACGATTGCGTCGTAGCTGTTCATAGGGCTCACCAGTCCTCGAGTATCGCGGTCGCGGCCATTTTCCCGGCGGCGCCCATCACGCCACCGCCCGGGTGAGCGCCGGCGGCGCCGAAGTAGTAGCCGTCCAGTGGCGTGCGGAAGTCGGCCCATTGCGGCGTGGGGCGCAGGAAGAACAGCTGATGGAGCAGCAGTTCACCGTGCATGATGTTGCCGCCGGTGATGCCGGCGATGCGCTGGATGTCGGCGGGCGTGAGCACCTGAGCGCCCACGATGGCGCGGCGGATATTCGGCGCGTACTGCTCCAGCGTGGAGATCACGGTCTCGCCGAAGGCATCGCGCTTGGCATCGTCCCAGCCGCCTTCGATATCGAAGGGGCAGTACTGCACGAAGCAGGACATCACGTGGTGCCCGGGCGGTGCCATGTCGGGATCGATCTTCGAGGGAATGATGATGTCCATGTACGGGTTCTTGGAGTAGCTCCCGTACTTGGCGTCGTCGTAGGCGCGCTCGACGTATTCGATGCTTGGGCTGATCGAGATCGCGCCGCGATGCAGCGGACCTTCGCCGGGCATGGCGGTGAAATCGGGGAGTTCGGAGAGCGCGATGTTCACCTTGCCCGAGGAGCCGCGGATGCGGAAATTGCGCAGTGCCGTGGTGACTTCGTCGGGGAAGTGTTTGGGCTCGACGAACTGCAGGAATGTGCGTTTGGGGTCTGCGGCGGAGAGCACTGCCTTTGCATGGAATTCGTCGCCGTTCTCGAGTGCGACGCCCACGGCACGACCGCCCTTCACGATCACTTCCTTCACCGCGCAACCGGTGCGCAGTTCCGCACCGAGTTCGCTTGCTGCACGTGCGATTGCCTGGCTCACACCGCCGTTGCCGTCTTTTGCAAAGCCCCATGCGCGGAAGGCGCCATCGATCTCGCCCATGTAGTGGTGCAGCAGCACGTAGGCGGAGCCGGGCGAGCGCGGGCCCAGATACGTGCCGATGATGCCGCTGGAGGCTTTGGTGCCCTTCAGCAGATCGGTCTCGAACCAGTCGTCCAGCACGTCCCCGGAGGATTGGGTCACCAGTTTGGAAAGCAGTTCGAGTTCTTTCGCGCTCAGGCTCGCGCCGAACTGCCCGAGCTTGATCAGGCCCTTCAGATCGCGCCACGAGAGCGAGGAGGGATCCGGCGGCACGAGGCTGATGATCGGCTTGATGGCTTTGGCGGCGCGCGCCATCTGCCGCGAGAACTCGTCGTAGGCGTCGGCATCGCGCGGGGAATGGCGGTAGATCTCCTGGCGCGTGAGGTCGTGATCGTCCCATGCGGCGAGGTAGTCGCCGTTCAGCCCGGGTGTGAATGTGCTGGGCAGCGGGAGGATCTTCAGGCCGTGCCGCGGCAGTTCGAGATCACGGATGATCTCGGGCCGCAGCAGGCTCACCACGTAGCTGAACTCGGTGAAGCGGTAGCCGGGGAAGATTTCCTCGGTCACGGCTGCGCCGCCCAGCACCTCGCGGCGCTCCAGCACCACTACTTTTTTGCCCGCGCGGGCAAGGTAGGCTGCGGCCACGAGGCCGTTGTGGCCGCCGCCGATCACGATCGCGTCATAGCTATTCACTGACATGGTGTTGCCTCGGTCGTCTGTGGGCGCGCGCTCATTTCTTTTTCCATTCGGGTTCGTAGAAGGGCAGCTTCACCACCCGAGCCGGCGCGGTGCGGCGGTGGTGCTCTACCGTCACCTCGATCGAGAGCGCGGTGCCCGGCTGGTAATGCGGGCGCTGCAGGTGCGCGAGCGCGATGTATTTTTTGAGCACCGGGGACCAGGTGCTGGTGGAGGCATAGCCCACCTGCGTGGTGCCGCTGTAGATGGGCAGGCTGCCGCGCACGGCCATCGCCGGGATCTGCGGCGGCAGGCCGACGGCGGCATAGAGTTTCTCCATGCCTTCCCAGTCGACTTCCACGCCCACCATCCGCCATGCCGGGCCATTGCGGTGTTCCCGTTCGAGCGCCTCTCGGCCCACGAAGTATCCTGGCTTGTCCAGATGCACGCTCCAGTCGAGGCCGAGTTCGTAGGGCGAGGATTTCTGGCTGTCGATCCACGCGGCGTGCGAGGAGGTGTAGTCGACGTCGAGCATGACGAGACCTGCCTCCACGCGCGCCATGTCCATGGCGAGGATGCCGCAGGGCACGATGCCGAAGTCGTGTCCGGCTGCGAGCAGCGCGTCCCACACCGTGAGCGCGTCTTCCGGGCGCAGCCAGATCTCGTAGCCCAGGTCGCCCGTGTATCCCGTGCGCGAGATCTCCACGGGGCAACCGGCGAGGGTGTTGGCAGCGACGCGGAAGTACTTGAGGCCATCCAGCGAGGTCCCGCAGCAGCGGTTCAGCACCTTGCGCGAATTCGGGCCCTGCAGGCTGAGCGCGGCAATCGTGTCGCTCTCTTCCACGATGCGCACATCCATCCCGCCCGCGTTCATCTCCAGCCAGCGCAGCGAGGGTTCGGCGGAGGTGAGGCGGAACTCCTCCGGCCCCAGACGCGAGATGGTGCCGTCGTCCACCAGCTTGCCGTCCTCGTCACACCAGCCGGTGTAGCCCACCTGGCCGACTGTCATCTTGTGGATGTCCCGCGGCGTGACGCGGTGGAGGAGTGCGGCGGCGTCGGGCCCTGTGATGCGGTACTTCAACAAGGGCGAGATGTCGATCAATGCGGCCGCATTGCGGATGCCCCAGTACTCGCGGTCAAGCCCGAGTTCGTAGGAGCCGAGCACGATGTGGCCGGCCCAGCGACGCCAGTTCTGCGCCAGCGAGAGCGCCGAGGTGCGTTCGTGGAAAGGGGTGCGTTTGAGTTGCAGCATGGCGGGTCCTTTGGTCCGGTGCCCCGGGGTTCAGCGTTCGAATTTGGTGCTGAGCACGATGGAGCTCAGCGTGCGTTCGACGCCGTCGAGCGCGCCGATGGCGTCGATGGCGGTATCCAGTGCCTCGGTGCTTTCTTCCTGCACCATGGCGATGAGATCGTACTGGCCGCTGATCGTGTGCAGGGCCCGCACGGCGGGAATCTTCTGCAAGGCGCGGGTGAGCGCGGCCTGTTTCTTGGGGTCTGCGGCGATCATCACATGCGCGCCGATGCGGCTGCGCTGGTAGTCGGGCGCCAGACGCACCGTGTAGCCGCGTAGCGGCCCCTCCTGCTCCAGCCGGTGCATGCGGTCCTGGACTGTGGCGCGAGCCACCCCCAGATCGCGGGCGAGCTGGGTGATGCTGGAGCGGCTGTTCGCTCCGAGCAGTTCCAGCAATCGGCGGTCCAAGTCATCCATTTGATCGAATCGGTCAGGTGTTTTTACAAACTGATCAGTATTGGCTGGCGACTCGGCTAATCTGACTATTCAATCTGACAGCTCTCGCTTCTACAGTTCAAAGCTTCGAATGCGAATTGCCAGCCCGTTCAATACGCAATGTGCTGAACGAGTGTATAGGAAATATCCGGGAGGAGCCACGATGGGCATTGCAGAAAGCAGGGGACACGAGCCCGCCGTGCTGGTGCGCGAGGGCGGGGCGAGGGTGCGCGATCTGGCGCCCGGGCTCGTGGGAGTGCCCGGGTTGGAGAGCGTTCTGGACACGCCCGTTCCCGCTGCCATCAAGCCTGCCGCGGCGCCGGCGCAGCTGCGCCACAGGGAGTTCGACGACAGCGAGTTCTGGCGCGCTATTCCCGGCTACGCGAATCTCTCCCGCGACGCCTTCCTGGACTTCAAGTTCCAGAACAAGCACAGCGTCACCTCCGTCGACCAGCTCGAAAAAGTGCTTGGGTCTTTGGCATCACCCGCCTTCATCGCCGACGTGCGTGCAGGGATGGCGAAGGCGCCGATGAACCTGCGGCTTTCGCCCTACACGGTCAGCCGCATGGACTGGAGCGACCCCTACGCGGATCCGATCCGCATCCAGTTCGTGCCTGTGGCCTCGCTGCAGATCCCGGATCACCCGCGTCTCACCCTCGACTCGCTGCACGAGCAATCCGATGCGCCCACCCCGGGGCTGACGCATCGCTACCACGACAAAGCGCTGTTCCTTCCGCTGGATGTGTGCCCGGTGTACTGCCGTTTCTGCACGCGCAGCTATGCCATCGGCGGCGACACGGACACTGTGAGCAAGGCGCGTCTCAAGCCGAACAGCGAGCGCTGGAAGCTGGGCATTGCCTACCTGGCCTCGCGCCCCGAGATCGAGGATGTGGTCGTGTCGGGCGGCGATGCCTTCATGCTGCCGGCCGCGCACCTCGAGACCATCGGCAACCTGCTGCTCTCGATCCCGCACATCCGCCGTATCCGCATCGCCACCAAGGGGCCTGCGGTCGCGCCCATGAAGATCCTGAGCGACCACGAGTGGACATCGGCGCTGCTGGCGCTGGTGGCGCGGGGGCGGCGTGAAGGCAAGGAAGTCTGCCTGCACACGCACTTCAACAACCCCTCGGAGATCAGCGGCATCACCCGGGATGCAATGCGGCTGCTCTTTTCCGAGGGCGTCACGGTGCGCAACCAGGCCGTCATGATCCGTGGCGTGAACGATTCCCCGGCAACCATGACGGAACTGGTGCGTCGCCTCGGTTACATGAACGTGCATCCGTACTACGTCTACCAGCACGACATGGTCTCGCAGGTCGAGGACATGCGCACCACCGTGGCCACCACGGCCGAAGTGGAGCGCCACGTACGCGGCTCCACTGCCGGCTTCAACACGCCTACCTTCGTGGTGGATGCGCCTGGTGGCGGCGGCAAGCGTGCGGTCCACAGTTTCGACCATTACGACCGTGTGACGGGCATCAGCGTGTATCGCTCACCCGCGGTGCATGCGGACGAGGCCTACCTGTACTTCGATCCTGTCGATCTGCTGCCGGAGGAAGGGCAAGCCCTCTGGGCGGATCCCGCGCGGCACCAGCCGATGATCGATGCGGCCGTGGAGGCCGCTGGCCTTTCGCACCTGAAAATCGTGTCTGGCTGAGCTGATGGATCCGGGCGTCGCCGCCTCCGCCTTCGCGCTGCTTTTCGTTGCCGAGATGGGCGACAAGACCCAGCTCACCGCCATGACCCTGGCGACGCGCTACCGCGCGCTGCCGGTCGCGATCGGTGTCTGTTCGGCATTCCTGGTGCTGAACCTGCTGGCGGTTCTGGTGGGCCAGGTGCTGTTCCGCTACGTGCCCCAGCAGGCGGTGTTGTTGGCGGCGGGCGCGCTCTTCCTCGTCTTCGCCTGGAAGTCCTGGCAGGCATCTGATGAAGACGAAGACGAGACTGGCCCTGCGGATGCGCGCAGTGCCGTCATCACGAGCTTCCTGATGATCTTCATGGCCGAACTGGGCGACAAGACGCAACTCGCGCTGATCGCTCTTGCTGCCTCCAGCGGCGCGGTCTGGTCGGTGTTCACCGGCGCAACGTTAGCGCTGTGGGCGGTGTCGCTGATCGGGATCTTCGTTGGCGCCACGCTGCTGAAGAACGTGCCCAAGGCCCTGATGCACCGCGCCGCAGCCTTGCTGTTTGCGGTCTTCGGCTTCCTCGCGCTGTGGCGTGCTGCGGCCGGCACCGTCTGAGCCTCAGAGAACGAGGTATCCGCCATCGGCCACCAGCGTGGCACCGGTGGTGAACTTCGACATATCGCTCGCGAGATACATCACCGGCCCGATGATCTCGTCGGTTTCGGCGATGCGTTTCTGCAGCGAGGCATTGCGGCTGCCCTCTTCGTAGCCGGGCAGGATTTTCAGCGCGGCGTCCAGCATGTCGGAGTGGAAGCTCCCCGGCGCGATCGCGTTCACGCGGATGCCCATGGAGGCCCATTCGGCCGCCATCACTTTCGTCATGGCATGCAGTGCTGCCTTGCTGCCGGCGTAGAAGCCTTGGTATGCCGGGGGCTTCAGGCCTCCCACGGAAATCACGTTGATGATGCTCCCGCCGCCATGCGCTGCCATGCGCGGAGCCGCGCGCGACGCGAGGTACCAAGGCCCCTTGGTGTTCACCTCGAAGACTTTCTGGAAGAGCTCCGGCGTGAGATCGGAGAGACCGGCCGTGACAGGGTTGGTGCCTGCGTTGTTGATGAGCACGTCCAGCCGCCCGAAGGCGTCGTAGGTCTGATCGAGCAATGCGTCCAGACTTTCCATTCGCCCCGCATGAGCGGAAACGGGCAGGGCGCGGCGCCCCATGGCGCGCACGTCCTCTGCGACCTGCTCGCAGCTCTCGAGCTTGCGGCTCGCGATCACCACATCGGCGCCCGCTTTCGCAAGCCCCAGCACCATGGCGCGACCGAGTCCGCGACTGCCGCCCGTGACGAGGGCGACCTTTCCTTCAAGGCTCAACTGGTACATCTGCTGCTCCCCACGTGTCCTACGGCTTCAGGTGTTGAATGTGGTGCTCGAACGGGCTCTGCCCCCCGGGCCGCTGTAGGACATCGTGTATCCCGGTTCCGTGGTGAACGCGACCTGCTCCATGCCTGCCACGGCGCTCTCCCACGCTGCCCGCAAGCGGTCTTCCGCTGCGTAGTCGAAAGGGTCTTCGAGCACCATTTCCTCGATGCCGCCCGGCGCAGGCGGATTTTCCGCCAGCCACCGTGCCGTCCGCGCCAGTGCCTCGCGTGCCGGCACGGCATCGCGGTAACCGAGCTCGCCGCGGATGCGCGAGATGTCGAGCACGCGGTGCGTGGTGAGTGGTTGCATCACCAGCGGGCGCGTGCAGGGCGCGAGCTCCCAGGGCATCGATACGACCTCGATGCTTCTGCCCACGGCGGCGGCGATGATGGCTACGCTCTGGCGCAGGCTGAAAACTTCCTCGTCGGCGCAGTTGTAGATCCGCCCCTGCGATGCGTCTGGCTGATCCACGGCAAGCAGAATGCCGTGTGCGACGTTGTCGGCATAACCCATGTGGTGCAGCGTCAGGCCGCCGTCGGGCAGGATGATGAAGTCGCGCCCGTCGAGCACGCGCCGAAGGATGGGCCACTCGCGCGGCAGGGGCTGGTACTTGCCGTAAACGTAGGGATACCGCACGTGCGTGGCCTGGGGGTGCACGGCGAAGAGCGCATCCTCGGTCTGCACGATGCGCCAGCCTTTCTCGTCTTCCGCCGGGGAACAGACGCGCACGGCGTCCTCGGGAACCGGACACGGCAGGCCGACGGGCGCATCGAGAGCCGGGTTCATGTAGCCGCGATAGGCAGGCACCCCACCCGCGGAAATGATCCGCCCCACGCGTCCTCTGGTAGCGGCCGCGATCGCGCGAAGACGGCCGTAGGTCGCGATGCAGATGTCATATCGCGGTGCCGTGCTGAAAAAGCTCTCGAGCACCGCGGGGTCGTACGGATCCATGTGGTGGTGCAGGACCTCTGGCGGGATTTCCGGCACCTCGTGATTGCCGCGATGGAGGATCTCGACCCGGTAACCCCTGCGGATCAGTCCGTTCACGATGTGATGGCCCGTGGGGCCCGTGCCGCCGATCACCAGTGCGCGCATATGAGAATCTCCCGGTGATGACGAAGGTGAGCAGATTGGTCAGCCGACATTGGTGCGCGCTTGCCATGTTCCGCGCGGCATCCTTGTGGAATGATCCCTCAGGTGTCAATTCGCGCCTTGCGGCGCGTTCAGGAGGCGCACATGTCCGAGCAGGTTCCCGAACTGCTGACCAAGAGTTTCGAACTCGGTTACACCTACACCCGCTCCACCGGCCCGGTGATCGGGCATTTCCTCACGGAAATGCGCGAGGGGCGGATCGTCGGCACCCGCACCACTGACGGCAGGGTGCTGGTGCCAGCCGCAGAGTACGACCCGGTGAGCGCTGACGCGCTCACGGAGTTCGTCCCGGTCGCGGACGAGGGCATCGTTACCACATGGTCATGGGTGGCGGAGCCGATTTCCCATCATCTCCTGCAGAAGCCCTTCGCCTTTGCCCTTATCCGTCTGGATGGCGCCGACGTTGCCATGCTCCACATGGTGGATGCGGGCACTGAGGGCGCGATGAAAACGGGCATGCGGGTGCGTGCGCGCTGGGCGCCGGAGCGACGCGGCAGCATTACCGACATCACCTGCTTCGAGCCTGCCTGAGGAGGCCTGCGCATGAGCGACACACGCGAACCCGTTACGGGGATCGAGGTCCCCATCAACCTGCAGTTCGAGTTCACTGCCGGCAAGGCCCTGACGCGTTTTCTCACCCGCATCCGCGAAGGCCGGATTGTCGGGCAGCGCTGCCCGAGCTGCAGCAACGTCTACGTCCCGCCCCGCGGCATGTGCGCCGCCTGCGGTGTCCCCACCGAAGAGGAAGTGGAGGTGGCTGACACGGGCGTGATCGAGTCCTTCACCATCGTCCACATCCCCATTCCGGGCAATCCGATCAAGCCGCCCTTCATCGCGGCGAACATCCTCCTCGACGGCACCGACATGGCCTGTCTGCATCGCGTCAGCGAAGTGGACAACGACAAGGTGCATGTGGGCATGCGCGTGCAGGCCAGTTGGAAGCCGCGCGAGGAATGGGACTACACCTTCGAGAACATCGCCTGGTTCAGGCCCGTGGAAGGAAACTGAGAGATGCGCGAAGCAGCGATCATCGGTTACACGCAGAGCGCGCAGCGCCGCAACGCAGGCGCCGCCAACGAGAGCGAACTCATCATGCCCGTGGTACGGGAGGTGATGCAGTCGGTGGGTGTCACGCAGAAGGACATCGACTTCACCTGCTCGGGAAGTTGCGATTACTTCCAGGGGGCGGCTTTCGCTTTCGTCGAGGGACTGAATGCGGTCGCCACGGCGCCGCCCATCCGCGAGTCCCACGTCGAGATGGACGCCGCGTGGGCGCTGTATGAATGTCTGCTGAAAATCTGGTCGGGCGAAGCAGACCTTTGCCTCGTCTACGGCTTCAGCAAATCCTCTCCCGGCGAGTTGCGCTCCGTGCTCACGCTGCAACTCGACCCCTACTATCACGTGCCGCTGTGGCCGGATGCCGTGAGCCTCGCCGCGCTGCAGGCGCGGGCGATGCTCGATGCGGGAAGCACGACGGAGCGCGAGATGGCGGAAGTGGTGGTGCGCAGCCGTCGCGCCGCGCTTGCCAATCCCAAGGCCCAGCTCTCCGGTGAGACCAGTGTCGAGAGCCTGCTTGCCGCGCCCGGCTTCGTCTCACCGCTGCGGCGCCACGATTGCGCGCCCATCACTGACGGTGCCTCGGCGATGCTGGTGGCGTCTGCCGAAACGGCACGTCGTCTGTGCGCCCGTCCGGCGTGGATCCGTGGCATCGACCACCGTATGGAAACCGGCATGCTCGGGGCGCGCGATCTCACGCGCTCCCCCTCCGCGCGCTATGCCGCCGCCCGCGCTGGCGTGTCTGCCGGCGCCGTAGACGTGGCAGAACTGCACGCGCCTTTCAGTCACCAGGAAATCATCCTGCGGCGCGAACTGGGGCTCCCGTCTGATACCTGCGTGAACCCCTCGGGTGGCGCACTGGCGGGCAACGTGATGATGGCCGCGGGACTCGACCGTTTCGGGCATGTCGCCACGCGCATCATGCAGGGCGAGGCAGGGCGCGGGGTTGCGCACGCGACCTCGGGCGCCTGCCTGCAGCAGAACCTCGTCGCCGTACTGGAGGCCTGATCCCATGGGTAATCGTGTGGCAGTGGTCGGCGTCGGCCAGACCAAGCACAAGTCGAAGCACAAGGACGTATCCATCGCCGGGCTCGTCCGTCAGGCCGCGGAGCGCGCGCTTGAGGACGCCGGCTGTACCTGGAAAGACATCGATGCGCTGATCCTCGGCAAGGCCCCCGACATGTTCGAGGGGGTGGTGATGCCGGAGCTCTACCTCACCGACGCGCTTGGCGGCAACGGCAAGCCCGTGCTGCGTGTCCACACGGCTGGCAGCGTGGGCGGATCGACGGCGGTAGTGGCGGCCAACTACGTGCAGAGCGGGGCCTTCCGGCGCGTGCTCACGGTGAGCTTCGAGAAGCAGTCGGAGTCGAACGCCACCTGGGCCCTGTCGCCGCGCATGCCCTTCGTGCCTCATGTGAATGCTGGCGCCGGAGGATTTTTCGCCCCGTACATGCGCCTGTACATGGAGCGTTACGGGGTGCCGGATCACATCGGCTGCCTGGTGGCGGTGAAGGACCGGCAGAACGCGCTCCGCAACCCCTATGCGCACCTGCAGATTCCCGATATCTCTCTCGAGATGGTCAGGCAGTCCCCCATGCTCTGGGATCCGATCCGCTTTCTCGAGAGCTGCCCCTCGTCTGATGGAGCCTGCGCACTGGTGCTGGCCGACGAAGAGCATGCGCAGCGCGCACCCAATCCGCCGGCATGGATCCTCGGCACCTCCACCCGTGCCGATGGTTCGATGTATGCGGGCAAGGACAACATCCATCCGGCCTCGCTCACCGCCTGCGCCAAGGACGTCTACTCCAAGGCCGGCATTACCGATCCCCGGCGCCAGATCGACGTGGCCGAACTCTACGTGCCCTTCAGCTGGTACGAGCCGATGTACCTCGAGACCCTCGGGTTCTGCGGCGAGGGTGAGGGCTGGAAGATGGTCGAGTCGGGTGCGACGGCTCTCGGTGGCGAACTCCCGGTCAATGCCTCTGGCGGGGTGTTGTCGTCCAACCCCATCGGCGCCTCGGGCATGTTGCGCTTCGGCGAGGCGGCGTTGCAGGTGCGAGGCATGGCCGGGGCGCATCAGGTCGAGGGAGCGCGTCTTGCCATCGGGCACGCCTTCGGCGGTGCGCACTCCTACTACGCGATGTGGGCGGTCTCCTCGGAAAAGCCCTGAATCCCGCGTCCGCCATACCTCGGCAGGGGCTTTTCCACTACCATAGCCCGACGTTTTTGCGGGCTTTCCCCTGATGGATTTGCGCCAGGAGGCTGAGTTGTCGGAACGCAGGCGTGGCGGATTCCTCGCCAGCACGTCTGCGTTCGCCAGCGCAATGGCAGTCGCCCTCGTGTTCCTGCTGGTCAGTGGCTCCCTGCTCGCGCTCCTGTCGCACTTCGGCAACCTCCAGCACCAGCGCATCGCCGAGGAGCGACTCCGCGGTCTCGCCGCGGCAGCCGTGTTGCTCGTGGATCCGGAGGCCCACGAAAAACTGCGCAGCCCCGATGACACCGGTTCCCCGCTCTACGAACGTACGGTTTCCCGGCTGGTCGATTTCCACAACCTGCTCCCCGAAATCTACTGGGTCTACACCATGCGCCCTCTCGAGGGGCGGCTTTTCTACGTCCTGGATACGGCCGCTTCGCCCCGCCTGCGACATGAGCGCGACAAAGCGCAGGTCTCGCGCGTGATGGACCCGGTCCTCGACTTCCGCGGCGAGGACGAACCGGATCTTCTGCCCACGGTTCTCTCTGGCGGCATCCATGTCGACAGCCGGAGCTACCGCTGGGGGGGGCGATCCTTGCGTTCGGTCGATGCACCTTTGAGGGACCAGAGCGGTAACGTCGTGGGTATCCTCGTCCTTGACGTCGAGGAGGGGGATTTCACCTCCGAGCAACAGAGTTTCCGTTTCATCGTGCGCGTCGGCGCTGCGGTGTGCCTCGGCCTGTCTGTGCTGGCGGGACTGATCACGGCCCGTCTCCACGGCGGACTGCTGGAGGCCATTGGCCGACTGGAGCGCGAAAGCATCACGGACGCACTCACGGGCCTCGGCAATCGCGCGTATTTCAACCGTACCCTTGCAGCAGAGATGGCTCAGGCTCGCCGTGCGGGTACGCCCTTCACGTTGCTGGTCTTCGACATCGATCACTTCAAGCGGGTGAATGACGAACTGGGCCACCCGGCCGGAGACGAGGTGCTGCGGCGCATCGGTGAGCGCCTGCGGGCCGAGGTCCGCGAGGGCGATCTCTGTTGCCGTATTGGCGGAGAGGAGTTCGCCCTGCTCATGCCGGGCATCGGACGCCAGGAGGGAGAGGCAGCGTTCAATCGCATGGGCGCTGCGGTCCGGATGCCCATGCTGCTCGAAGGTACCGAGCGCTGCATCACCATCAGCGGGGGCATCGCCACCCTGAGCGGCAGCGACATTCGCCCCGAGGAGATCCTGAGACTTGCAGACCGTGCCCTCTACGACGCCAAACGCAACGGACGCGACCGTGTCGTCGTCGCTGCCTGAGGCACGGCTGTGAAGGCGCGGGCCGAAACCGTCCTGCGTGATCGTCTGGAGCTTGGCCCCGTGCTGGGGCTGCAACCGCGGCGTCTCGCCGTGCTGGTCGCGTCGGTGTCCCTGTCTTTTTTCCTGGCTCTGACTGTCTGGACGTTCAGCATGGCGCTGGAGGCCTACCAGAGGCGATCGGACGCGGCAATGATCGAGCTTGCCCTGGCTCTTGCAAGCCAGGTGGATATCGAGGCCCACGAGCGTCTGGTCTCGGACGGGCAGACAGGGTCGGAAGATTACAAGCGCTTGCTGGCGCCGCTGGAACAGATGCACCTCGAGATGCACGAGGTGCGTGGGGTCTACACCAAACGCATCGATGCCGACGGCGACATGGTCTATGTGCTGGATACGGCCCAGAGCGACCTTCCCGTACTGCGGGACCGCGCCACCGCCGTGACCCGTGTGGGCGAGCGCGTGCTGATGGATACCATCGAGCCCGGGCTGGTGGCCTCCCTGCTCGCCGGCACGCCGTGGCTGGACAGCGAGAGTTTTGTCGAAGGCGGGATCCGCCTGCGCGGAATCTACGTCCCCTTGCGGGCGGCGAGCGGCGCTGTCGTCGGAATGCTGGGGATCGATTTCGAAGACAGCGAGTTACGGGCTGCAGCGCGTCGCTTGGGTGTGGCGCTCGCGCTCCCGGCGGCCGGCTTGCTCGGGGTGGTTGCGGGCCTGCTCGGCTGCTTGGTGTGGTTCATGCGCCACGAACTGGGCCTGGTGCTGTCCGCCCTGCGGGAAGAAACCGTACGGGATCCGGTCACAGGCCTGTTCAATCGCAGGCACTTCACGCAAAGCCTGTCAGGGCACGTGGATCTCGCGCAGCGCACCGGGCGCACGCTGTCTCTGCTGGTGATCGATATCGACCGGTTCAAATCCATCAACGATGCTCTGGGGCACGCGGCGGGTGACCGTGTACTCGTCACTGTTGCGGAGGCCCTGCAGCACT
>CAIXOY010000485.1 GCA_903921135.1 uncultured Gammaproteobacteria bacterium | reverse complement strand
CGTGGCGGTGCTCACGCTGCGCAAATGCCAGCACATCGGTGCGCTCGCGCCGTATCTCTTGCGCATCGCCGAGGCAGGCTTCGCCGCCTTCGCGATGGTGGCCACGCCCGAAGAGAGTCTGGTCACCGTTGAAGGCGCACGCGAGCCGCTCTTCTCCACCAACCCTTTCGGGTTTTCCTTTCCCACGGCGGGTGATCCGCTGTTGCTCGACATGAGTCTTGCGGTCACGGCCGCAGGCAAGGTGCGTGTCGCGGAGGCCGAGGGGCGACGTCTGGGCGGCGAGTGGCTGTTGGATGAGCACGGCCACCCCACCGATGAGCCCGCAGCGCTCGCGCGCGGCATGCTGCTCCCCGTGGGTGGCGCAGACCACGGCCACAAGGGCTCGGGCCTGCTGGTGTGGAGCGAGATGTTCGCAGCGTGTCTGGGCGGCTGGGGACGCTTGGATCGCACGGGCGATGACGATGCCAATTCCGTGTACCTCGCCGTGCACGATCCGGAGGCCTTCGGCGGTGAGGAACTGGTGCGTCGTCAGGCCTCGCGTGTGGTGGAGCTCTATCAGGGGCTCGCACCGCGTACCGCGAACGAGACGCCGCGCGTGCCGGGGCAGCGTGCGTTGGCGTTGAAGCGAGAGGCGCTAGACAGCGGGCTTGCGATGCCTCCTGTGGTCCACGCGGCCTTGCTCCGGTGCGCGCAGCAGTGGGGCGTAGAAGGGCTTGGTTGATCGTGCCTGAGGGCTTGCGCGTACCGCTCGGGCCATCCTTCCCGTGCTAGGCTCGCCGCGAACACATGGAGGCGCAATGCTGCGCACGCCCGGCACGCTGCACCCCTCGGACAGCCGCATGATCGGCCTCTTGTCCAGCGCGCGCACTGCGCTCGGTGCAGACGCTCTGTGCCTCTGGCGTGTGGACGCATCCGGCGCTGCGCTGCCTGTGCTGTGCACTCCCGAGGGCTGTCTCACTGCCGACTTCGGCGCGCCTGCTGCGGACGAGCCCGCCATCGCGCTGGCCTCCGGCGAGGCCGCTGCGACACTCCTGCCGGCGGAACTGCGTCTCTCACGCAAAGTGGCGCCGGGTGCCGTGCTGCGCGCCAGCGGCACCACGCGGGGGCTGGTGTCGCTGTGGGAGGCGGGTCGTACACCTCCACCGGACGCGAGCCGGACGGCGCAAGCACTGCTCGAGCAGTGGGCGGTGCTGGACCACGAATGCGCGCTCAGCGAGGAACGCGACCAGGTCAGGCTCCAGATGGAGGGCCTGTTCCTTGCCATGCCGCAGGGTGTGATCCGGTTGCCGGAGGCGCAACATCCCGGACTGGTGAACGAAGCCGCAGCCTTGCTGCTGGGCGTGCCCATCGGCGAGATCGCCGAGCCTGAACTCGCGGCTGCGCTCACCCGCCTTATCGAACGCTCGGAAGAGCCCATGAACCTGCGGGAGGGGTTGTCCGCTGCGCGGCATTCGGGCGTACCCCCGCGCGAGTTCACGGTCCATTTGCGCGAGCCCGGGATGTCCCTGCGCATCACCGTGCTGCCTTCGCCTGCGGGTCGTTCGCCGGACGGGATCTGGCTGATCAACGACGTCACCCGGCTGGAGCTTTACGAGCGACGGCTGCGGCTTGCCGTGGAGAAAAAACACGCGCAGCTCTCCGAGAACCTCGAGGTTGCGATCGACGCGGCACGGCTCGGGCCCTGGAGCTGGTACCCCGATGAGGGGCGGCTCGTGTGGTCGGATGCCTGCAAGGCGCTCTTCGCTTTCCCCGCATCCGAAGAGGTCGACTATGCGCGGTTCATCGGCGCGATACACCCGGATGATCGCGAGCGCGTCCAGGCCGGGGTGGCGCGGGCCATCAGCGGTGGGGGTGACTTCGACCAGGAGTACCGGGTCATCTGGCCCGATGGCTCCGAGCACTGGGTGAACAGCCTTGCACGCGTGTTCTACCAGCCCGATGGCAGCCTTGAACGCTTCGAGGGTGTGGCACAGGACATCACGGCACGGCGCGAGTCCGAACAGCGCCTCCGCGATCATGTCGCGGCGCTTGATCGCAGCAAGCGCGACATCGAGGCCCTGAACGTGGAGCTTGCCAGACGAGCCCGGGAGGCGGAGACGGCCATCCGGGCACGCAATGCCTTCATGCGCAACGTGAGTCACGAATTCCGCACGCCACTGAACCACATTCTGGGCGGCGCCGAACTGCTCCTGGCCGACGACATCACGCCTCACCAGAGTACGTGGCTCTGCCGTATCCGCGACGCGGCCAGGTCATTGAACCGGATGGTGGACGATGTACTCGACCTCGCGAGCCTTTCGGCGGGCAGCGTGACGCTGGAGAGCAAGCCCTTCTCGCCAGCCAGCATGGCGCAGGACATGATCTCGCGGTTTTCAGCGCAGGCTACCGCCAAAGGGCTGGACATCTCCGCTCGCGTGAGCCCCGAACTGCCCGCGGTGCTGATGGGCGATGCGATGCGGATCTCGCGGTTGATCGAGGTCTATCTTGGCAATGCAGTGAAGTTCACCGAGAGGGGTTCGGTCCTGCTGGAGTTCGGCCTGCAGGGCGAAGAGCCGGAAGGAGTTGTGCTGCGCTGCACCGTGAGTGATACCGGTCCGGGCATCGATCCCGGTGCGAGTGATCGCATCTTCGAGGCCTTCGAGCAGGGCGATTCCTCTCTCACTCGCCGGCACGGAGGTGTCGGGCTCGGCCTCTCTTCCGTGCGGAGTCTCG
>CAIXOY010000484.1 GCA_903921135.1 uncultured Gammaproteobacteria bacterium | reverse complement strand
CCACCGCGGATGATGATGTCTTTCTTGCGGTCGGTGATCCGTACCGCGCCCTCGGGCGTCAGGTGCCCGATGTCACCCGTGAGGAAAAAACCGTCCGCAGTGTGGGCCTCGGCGTTCTGCTGCGCATCGGCATAGCCGAGAAACATGCCCGGACCGCGCGCAGCGATCTCGCCATCAGTGCCAGGCGGCACTTCCACGCCCGCGTCGTCCAGGATTCTCACCTCGTAACCCCAGGGCTGCCCGTCGGTGGTGGCGGCAAGCTCAGGGTTGTCCCGCCAACCAAGCGTGATGATCGGCAACTCGGTGCTGCCGTAGACGCGCATCGTCCGGCAGTTGGCCAGCACGCGATAGGCGCGGCGCACCAGTTGCGGCGGTACCGCCGCACCGCCGCAGAGAAATTGCCGCAAGGTGGGCAGCGGATCGGCCCGCCGCTCGGCGGCATCAAGCAATTCCTGCAGGAAGGGTGTGGCGCCCACAGTGAGCGAGCCTCCCACGCGGTGAATGAAATCGATGGCCGCATCGGCGTCCCAGCGCTCCATCAGGGCGGTGCTCGCCTCGCTCGCGAAAGGCAGGTTTATGCCACTGCTGTAGCCCGTGATGTGCGTCACCGGCGAGGGCATCAGCATCACGTCCCCGGGGCCGATGGCCGCATGCTCGGCGCTGTTCTCGTTGATGCGGCGCAGCGTGTTGTGGCTGTGCAGCACGGCCTTGGGAAAACCCGTGGTGCCAGAGGTGTAGAGCCTGCACTTGACCGAATCCGGGTCAACGGGCGCAAGCGTGGCGGGATCTGCCGGCGCGACGGCCGTGATCTCCTCGTAGCGCAGCGTGCCGGCGATAGCGCCCGACGCGCGCACCGTCACGATATGCGCCAGATCAGGCAACTCCGGCCGCAAGCCGAGCAGCATCGCGGCGTAGTCGATGGAGCGGAAACGCTCCGGCACGAAAATGAGCCGGCTGCGCGAGTCGGCGAGGATGAACCGCAGCTCACGGTCGCGGTAGATGGGCACCACGGGGTTCACCACCAGCCCCAGCGCCGCGCACGCGATGTCTATCGCAGCCACCTCCGTCCAGTTGGGCAACTGGAAGCTGATCACATCCCCCGACCGAAGCCCCAGGGACTGCAGCGCCGTGATCAGCCGGCGCGCTTCCAGCGCCACCGCGCTGAAGGTGCGTCCCGGCCCGTTCTCGAGGTGGTAGACGATGGCATCGGGGTTGCGCTCGGCGCGCGCCCAAGCCTCCAGCGCGATCGTGGTGTCGCGCCATGCCGTACCGTCGCGCGCGCGGCGCGCGGCACTTGCCCTCGCCAGTGCCTCAGGCATCGAGGTACTTGTCGATCGTCTGGTGGAAGTGGCGGATGCGGATTTCCTGGTAATTCGCGAGCACCGCCTCGCCCGTCTTCGAGGCCTTCATGCCGCGCTGCACCTGCGGAAGGTTCGCGCCGTCCTGGTCGAAGATGCGCCCGAGGGCCTCACCCATTTCCGTCGCCTTGCTGAAGGGCTCGTCGATGGCCAGGCGAACCGTGGGCGCATCCGCGGGGCGCGGGCTTCCTTCAGGGAAGTGCGTGAGGATGTAGATGTCCATGATGCAGGACTCGTGATCGTCCCCGTTCGGGCGGTGCCGGTAGGTGAGCGTGGGCAAATAGCCGCCCCAGGGCATGAAGTTGGGGAACACGAGGTAAAGGATCGAATCCATCACCTCGGAGTGCGTGGCCTCACCGCGGATGTCGCGGCCCCACTGCTTGTTGAAGTCGTCATAGCTGATCTCGGCGATGCGCTCGCGCGCCGAGCGACCCTGCTCGATCTCCTGCTTCTCGTCGGTGTTGCCGATCAGCGCGGAGCTGCCGAGGATCGTGTCGATGCAGTCCTGCTCGGAGTAGACCGAGGTGTGGCTCGGATTCACCACGCCCATCGTGGTGATGGTGCGGCTCACGTTGTCGCCCCAGACGTCGTACTGGGAGTTGTCGATGCCCGAGTACACCAGAATCTGCGGGTGCGTCTGTATGGCGTGATAGGACTCGATGAACGCCTCGGAGCCCGCTTTCCAATTGCAGGCGATCACCTTCTCGACGTGCAGCGAAACGTAACGCTGCTCGATCTCCCAGCGTGCGAAATGCTCGGGCACGATGCCCATGTGCTCGAGCAGCGGCGTGGCATCGAGGTCCATGTTGATGAACACCCAGCCGCCCCAGGTATCGACCTTCACCTCGGGCAGGCCGAAATCGGCGCTGTCGATGTGCTTGAAGTCCCACATGCAGGGCGCGCCCTTGAAGGCGCCGTCCAGATCCCAGGCAAAGGAGTGATAGGGGCAGCGCAGTTCGGTGGCGTTGCCGCTGCCGCGCTTCAGCGTGCGTCCGCGGTGACGGCAGGAGTTGTGGAAGCCGCGCAGCGCACCCGAGGGGCTGCGCACCACGAGGATGTTGTAGCGCGTGATCTCGTAGCTGAAGTAGTCCCCGGCGTTGGGGAGTTGGGATTCGCGGCAGACCATGAGCCAGGTCTTGGGCCAGAGCTTCTGCACTTCGCGCTCGTGGAAATCGCGCGAGAGGTAACGGTCGAAGGAGAGGTTCCCGGAGCCCAGATACGGCACCGTGTCATCGCGCAGCGAATCCGGCGCCGGCACCGGCTCGCGGTCGAGGAGCTCCTGGTACGACGGCCCCTCGCTGCGGGCGATGATGTCGCGCGGGTCGAGCTGGTGTTTCTGTGTCATGGCGATCTCCGTGGAGCGGTTCGCGCCTCAGCGCGCAAGGATGGTGGTGGCGCTGATGCCGGGCGCGCCGTAGACGTGGGTGTAGGCGGTGCGTGGCGCGCCGGGCACCTGCCGCGCACCGCCCGCCCCGCGCAACTGCACCACGTTCTCGTGGATCTGGCGCAGGCCCGAGGCACCGATGGGCTCGCCGTTGGCGATGCAGCCGCCGTCGGTGTTCACCGGCAGTCGCCCGCCGATGCGCGTCTCGCCTCGCGCGAGCATGCCTTCCTGCTCGCCGTGTTCGCAGAAGCCGTTCTCGGCCATGTGCATGATCTCGGCGCCGGACTCGGTGTCCTGCAACTGCGCCACGTCGATGTCGCCCGGCCCGATGCCCGCGTGTTCGAAGACCGCGCGCGCCGCATCCACCGTGGGCCCGGGCGTGACCTCGAGCGCCTGCGCGGGCGCGAAGACCTCGAAGGAGCCGTAGCGCCGCGAGCGCAACACGGCGCCCTTGATGAACACCGGCGTGGGCGTGTAACGGTGCGCGATATCGGCGCGGCACAACACCAGCGCCACCGCGCCCTCGGAGGGCGAGCAGAACATGTACTTGGTGAGCGGGTCATTCACCATGGTGGCAGAAAGAATCTGCTCGATCGGCACGGGCGAGCGGCGCCAGGCATTGGGGTTCAGTTCGCCATTCAGAAAGGCTTTTTCCGCAACGCGTGCCAGCGCGAGCGGCGTGATGCCGTAGTCGTGCATGTAGCGCTGGATCTTCATGCCGAAGAACTGCGTGGTGACCATCAGGCCCGCCTCGCCGTACCACTTGCCGAGGCCCATGCTCTCGGGGTCTGCGTTGAAGGCACCGCGGTCGTGCTTGTCGAAACCCGCCACCACGCCGATCTCGAACTCGCCCGAGAGAATCGCGCTGCGCGCCGCCATCAGCGAGCTGCCGCCGGTGGCGCAACCGTTCGCCACATTGGTGAAAGGCAGGCCGGTGAGCCCGAGTTCGTTCACGAGTGCATCGGCGCTGCCCGCGCTGTGGCTGCCGCCGAAGGCAAACTGCATGTCACGCCATTCGCAGCCGGCATCCGCGAGCGCGGCACGCACCGCCACTGCGCCCTGCTGCAGGCCGCTCTTCCCGGGCGTGCGCCCGAAGGGATGCATCCCGATGCCGACGATGGCGACGTCCATGGAAACCCTCTCTGCGATCGCCCGCGCTCAGGCCGGACGGAAGGCGAAATTGATGATGTCGGTGCCGTCGGCCTCGCGGCGCAAGGGCAGGAGCACGAGTTCCATCGGCATGCCGATCCGGAGTTTCTGCGGATCGCTCTCGGTGAGGCGGGCCTCGACGCGCACGGCACCGGGCAGCTCGATGTAACCCAGACCAAAAGACCGGTAAGTGTCAGGCGTCTCACCGGCGTTGTAAGGGCTCTTGGGCATGATCCGCTGCACGGTCCAGGACCACAGCGTGCCCTGCCGCGGCAACTCTTCGATGGCCACGTCATTGCCGCAGCAGGCGGGGCAACTCGCCTGTGCCGGGAAGGTCGCGCGGTGACAGTCACAACAGCGGGAACCGAGCAGCGCGGGCGCGCTGGAAGGCCAGGTGAACAGCCCCTCCGCGAT
>CAIXOY010000483.1 GCA_903921135.1 uncultured Gammaproteobacteria bacterium | reverse complement strand
GGGTTGAAGCCCTCGACCAGCAAACCGATGACGCGGCCCAAGAGCACGCAGCACATCGCCACTGCCGCGGCACGCAGCCAGGCCGCGTTGCCCCGTACCAGCCACAGTCCGCAGAACACAGCCGCCGTGAGGACCAGCCCGCCGATGTCGCCGCGCAGGTTGTTGATGCCGGCGGGGCCTGTGGCAGCAAGAGCCCACTCACCGGCCATCACCTCCGGCTGCAGCATCCAGCGCAGCCACAGCACGACGAACAGCAGGGAGATGAGGGCAACCAGTACTTTCAGGACGATTTTCATGCGGTGTTTTCCGTGTTGAACCAGCAAGCGTGGAATCCGGCAGGGATGCGGTGCGGCAGGTGGATGCGAGCCACCGGTCCGCGGGAGAGCTCGCGCGCGTCGAAGACCTGCAACTGCTGGCTGCGCGTGGCGGCGTTCCAGACGAAGCACGTCACGTAGCCGTGGTCTTCCGCGCGTGGCGCACGCGCAGGCCCGAACCCGGGCTCCGAGTACCAGCAGTGCGCGTGGCCGTCGCTCCAGGCGCCGGTGCAGCTGCCCGTATCGGTGTCGTAGGCGCGCAGCCCCGTCCAGCGCAGCCGATCCGGGTCGTGGTCCACCAGCCAGGCATGCTGCGAGCGTTGCCCCCAGCGTGCCGCGTTGATGGTGGGGAACTCCACGTTGTGCGCCTCGTCCAGGCACTCCTCGTGCGTGGCACCGGTGCGGAGATTCATGCGGTAGCGCCACAGGCGCGCGTCCATCATCAGCGTGGCGATCATGTGCGCGGTGCGCTGCTCGTCGATGCCGCCCTGCGCGTTGCGTGCGGGCAGGTAACGGCAGGCGATCATCACGATCTCCTCGCCCTCTTCCCACGCGTTCACCACGTGGTAGACGAAGCAGGGCGAGAACGCGAACCAGCGAAGTTCCGCGGGCGAGCCGTGGCGCGGGATCACGCCGAAGCGTGCGGGCAGGGAGGCGTCGAAGCGGATCTTGTGCCGCCCGGCGCGCTCTGCCTCGGGGTCTGCGTAGACGGGCAGATCGTGGAGGATCGAGTAGTGCTCGGTGATGGCCATATCGTGCGGCAGACGCGCGCCGGGCAGTTCGATGGGCACGTGATGCACCAGTTCGCCCGCCGCGCTGACTACGCCGTACCACATGAAAGGGTGCTCGGTGCCGTAGTCGAAGAACATCAATTCGCCGGTGCGCGCGTCCACCTTCGGATGTGCCGAGAAGCCTCCGCCCGGCGGGCGCGTCCACGGCGCTTTGCCGAGCGTCTCGAGCGTGACGGGGTCCAGCAGCCAAGGTTCGCCCGCGAGATACCACGAGGCCACCGCCTTGCCCGCGTGCACGATCACGTCGGTGTTGCCGGTGTCTTTCATCGGAAGGTCCGTGCGCACCTTCAGGCTGTTCATGATGCCCCAGTACGGTGAACTGCCCTGGCGGTCTTCGGCCTGCCAGGCATCGGTGCGGATCCAGCGGTTGCGATACACCAGCTTGCCGCGGTCGAAGTGCGCGGCGTGGAGCATGCCGTCGCCGTCGAAGGGGTGGTAGCGGCCGTTCGGCGCGAAGCGCGGATTGGGGCCGTTGCGCAGATACACGCCGTTCAGGTCTGCGGGGATCTCGCCCTCGACGGACAGATTCTCGAGAACCTCTTCCCCGAACACCGGCGCGAAGGCGCCCGTCAGCGCCGCGCCATGCGCCTCGCCGAAGGGTGCGTCCGGATTGCGGGCCGGTGCGGGCACGGGTGTCTCCTGTTGCGTCACGGGGCGCATGAAAGCACGTAGACTCGGGGCGGCGGAAGAGTTCGGGAGAAAGGCGGCATGAACACCTTCAGCGAGATCGTCGCAGGGCTGCGTTTGCCGGTGATACAAGCGCCGATGTTTCTGGTCTCGGGGCCGGCGATGGTGATCGCTGCCTGCCGCGCCGGGATCATTGGCAGCGTCCCCACGCAGAACGTGCGCAGCGATGCGGAACTCGCCGAGTGGTTCGGCACCATTGATGCCGCGACCGGCGAGCGCGGTGGCTGTGCGCCCTATGCCGTGAACCTGATCGTGCATGCGAGCTATCCGCGGCGCGACAACGATCTGGAGGCCGTGCTGCGTTACCGCCCGCGCATCGTCATCACGGCGCTCGGGAGTCCGCGCAGCGTGGTGGATGCCATTCACGCCTACGGCGGCATCGTGCTCGCCGACGTCATCTCGGTGAAGCTCGCGCGCAAAGCGCTGGATGCGGGTGCAGACGGCCTTGTGCTGGTGGGCGCCGGTGCCGGCGGCCACACGGGTGCCGTGACGGGCATGGCGCTGGTCGACGAGGTGCGGCGCTTTTTCGCGGGCCCGGTGGTGCTCGGCGGCGGCATCGGCAGCGGGCGCGCGATCCGTGCGGCGCAGGTGCTGGGCGCGGATCTCGCGTACATGGGCACGCGTTTCATCGCCACCACCGAGAGCATGGTGAGCGAAGCGCAGAAGCAGATGGTGGTGGAGGCGGGCAGCGAGGATGTCTTCGCCTCCGACGCCTTCACCGGTGTGAACGCGAACTGGCTCCGCGCGTCTGTTGTTGCGGCGGGGCATGATCCGCAGACACTCACGCGCGGGCAGATCGACTTTTCCCGGCAGGACCAGAAACGCTGGCGCGATCTGTGGTCAGCGGGCCAAGGCGTGGGGAGCGTCGATCGTATCTGTCCGGTGGCGGAGGTGGTGGAACGTCTGCGCATGGAGTACCGCGCGGCACAGGTGGCTTAAGACAGATCGGCGGTTTATCGTTCCCCGCCGACACATGCGGGGGGAAAACACCCCTCTGCCTTCCCGAAGCAGAACCCGGAGAAAACCATGGCCGAATGGCTCAAACGCGGCGCGACCGCCTCTGCGCGTGCCGAGGTGGACCGCAAGGTCCGTGACACCGTCGAGGCGACGCTCGCTGACATCGAGGCGCGCGGCGATGCCGCGGTGCGGGACCTGTCGATCCGATTCGATGGCTGGGACCGCGAGGATTACCGTCTCTCTTCGGCCGAGATTCAGACCTGCATCGACCAGCTCTCGGCGCAGGACCTGAAAGACATCGAGTTCGCGCAGGCGCAGGTACGCAATTTCGCGCGGATCCAGCGCGAGAGCATGCAGGACGTCGAAGTCGAGACGCTGCCGGGTGTGGTGCTCGGCCACACGCACATCCCCGTGGGTGCGGCGGGGTGCTACGTGCCGGGCGGCAAGTATCCGCTGCTCGCCTCGGCACATATGTCCGTGATCACCGCGAAGGTGGCGGGCGTGCCGCGCGTCATCACCTGCGCGCCGCCCTTCCAGGGCAAGGCAGCACCTGCCATCGTCGCGGCGCAGGCGCTCGCCGGTGCCGACGAGATCTACGCGCTGGGCGGCATACAGGCGGTGGGTGCGATGGCGCTCGGCACGGCATCCATCCGCCCCGTCGACATACTGGTAGGGCCAGGCAATGCCTTTGTCGCCGAGGCCAAGCGCCAGCTCTTCGGCCGCGTGGGTATCGATCTGCTCGCCGGCCCCACCGAAACACTCGTCATTGCCGATGACTCCGTCGACGGCGAACTCTGCGCCACCGATCTCCTCGGCCAGGCCGAGCACGGCCCCGACAGCCCGGCGGTGCTGCTCACCACTTCGCGCCAACTCGCGCTGGACACCATGACCGAGGTGGAGCGCCTGCTCCGCGTGTTGCCCACTGCCGGGATTGCGGGCAAAGCCTGGGAAACCTACGGCGAAGTGATCCTCGCCGACAGCGACGAAGAGATGGTGCGCATCGCCGACGAGATCGCCTCGGAGCACGTGCAGGTGATGACCCGCGACCCGGACTATTTCCTGCGGCATATGCGGAACTACGGCGCACTGTTCCTGGGAGCACGCACGAATGTGTCCTACGGCGACAAGGTGATCGGCACCAACCACACGCTGCCCACGCGCAAGGCCGCGCGCTACACGGGCGGGCTCTGGGTGGGCAAGTTCATCAAGACCTGCACCTACCAGCGCGTACTGACAGACGAGGCGAGCACGCTGGTGGGCGAGTACTGCAGCCGGCTCTGCGCACTCGAAGGCTTCGCGGGGCATGGCGAGCAGGCCAACATCCGCGTGCGCCGCTTCGGCGGACGCGAGGTGCCTTACGGTGGCCGCGCCGAGCCGCAGGGCTGAGGCGCTCAGCATGGATCTTCCGCACACACCTTCTCTCTCGCTCGCTGGTCGAAGGGCGATGGTCACCGGTGCCGGTCGCGGCATTGGTCTTGCCGCTGCCGCGGCGCTTGCCGAGGCGGGCGCGATCGTGACGCTCGTCGCCCGCAGTGGCGGCGAGGTGGAGGAGGCCGCGGCGGCTATCCGTGCGCGTGGCGGGCGGGCCGAGGCTGCCGTGCTCGATGTCACCGATCTCGCGGCCGTGAGCGCTTTCTTCGCCACACGGCCTGCTTTCCAGATCGTGGTCAACAACGCCGGCACCAACCGCCCTAAGCACATGACGCTGGTTAGCGAGGACGACTACGACGCGGTGCTGGGGCTGAATCTGAAGAGCGCGTACTTCGTGGC
>CAIXOY010000482.1 GCA_903921135.1 uncultured Gammaproteobacteria bacterium | reverse complement strand
CTCTACGAGCCCGTTATTCGCCGCGCCGCAGGTCTGGGCCGCGCCAGCGAGGAGCCCGACCCTGACAGCTACGAGAAGTGCTGGCGCTTCTGCGATGTGCTGGTGGTGGGTGCGGGCGCTGCAGGTCTGATGGCCGCGCTCGCTGCGGGGCGAGCAGGTGCCCGCGTGATTCTGGCCGACGAGGATTTCCGCGCGGGCGGACGCTGCCTTGCGGAACAGGATCTGATCGACGGCCTCCCCGGCGCTGAATGGGTGAACCGCGTGCTCGCCGAACTGCGCACGCTGCCCGATGTTCACATCCTAGGTCGTACCACCGTGTTCGGCGCCTTCGACGACGGCGTCTACGGTGCGGTGGAGCGCGTCTCGGACCACCTCGCGGTGCCGCTTGCGCAGCAGCCCCGCCAGCGCCTGTGGCGCATCGCGGCGAAGCGCGTGGTGCTGGCGAGCGGCGCCATCGAACGCGCACCCGTTTTCGGCAACAACGACCTGCCCGGCGTGATGCTGGCGGGCGCGGTGCGCGCCTACCTCAACCGCTTCGGTGTGCTGCCCGGCAAACGCGCCGTGGTCTTCACCGACAACGACGATGGATGGCGCACGGCCGCGGATCTGCAGCGCGCAGGCGCGGTGGTGGAAGCCGTGGTGGACCCGCGCAGCAATGCGCCCGCACTGCCCGGCATGCGCCATGTGCGGGGCGTGATCACGCAGGCCCGCGGTGGCCGGATGCTGCGCGCCGTGGATGTGGTTGCAGACGGTCGCAACACGCGTCTGCGCTGCGACCTGCTCGCGGTATCGGGCGGCTGGATGCCCTCGCTGCATCTCGCCTCGCACCGCGGGCACCGTCCGCGTTTCGACGACGCGCGCGGGCTGTTCCTGCCCGAGGCCCTGCCCGGCGATATGCGCGTGGCGGGCGCTGCGGCGGGCGCGTTCACGCTGGCAGAGGCGCTCGCCTCGGGTCAGGCCGCAGGCCTCGCAAGCGCGCGTGACATCGGCTTCAGCGCAAAGGAATGGCCACTGCCGGAATGCAGCGCGCAAGGCAGCGCGCGCGAGCCGCTGTGGATCTCGCCCGGCGCGCGCGGGCGCTGCTTCGTTGACTTGCAGAACGACGTCACATCCAAGGACATCGACCTGGCAAAGCAGGAGGGTTTCACCTCGGTGGAGCACCTGAAACGCTACACCACGCTCGGCATGGCGACAGATCAAGGCAAGACCTCCGGTGTCTCCGGCATTGCGCTGCTCGCGGCCGCCACCGGGCGCAGCATCGCGGCTACCGGCACCACGACGTTCCGCCCGCCCTACACGCCCGTAGCACTTGGCGCGCTCGCCGGGCCGCACCGCGGCCGCGAGTTCCGCCCCACCCGCCTCACGCCCTCGCATGCCTGGGCGGAGCGCCGCGGCGCGGTGTTCGTCGAAGCGGGCGAATGGCTGCGCGCGCAGTACTTCCCGCAACCCGGCGAGACAGACTGGCTGGAATCCGTAACGCGCGAAGCCACCGCCGTGCGCAACGCCGTGGGCGTGTGCGATGTCTCCACGCTCGGCAAGATCGAGGTGCAGGGCCCGGACGCACTCGCCCTGCTCGAACGCGTCTACGCCAACCGCCTGGACACGCTCACCGTGGGCCGCGCGCGCTACGCGCTGATGCTGCGCGAGGACGGCATCGTGATGGACGACGGCACCGTCGCGCGCATCGCGCCCGAGCGCTACTTCGTCACCACCACCACCGCGAACGCCGGCGCCGTATGGCAGCACCTGCAGTTCTGCCATCAGGTGCTCTGGCCGGAACTCGACGCGCAACTCTGCTCCGTCACCGAGCACTGGGCACAGTTCGCGGTGGCAGGCCCGCGGGCACGCCTGCTGCTGGAGCGCGTAGCGGACCCGGGACAGGACATCTCGAACAGCGGTTTTCCGTATCTGGCGGCTGGCGCATTCCGCGTGCTGGGCGGCGTGCGAGGGCGTTTGTACCGGCTCTCGTTCTCGGGCGAGCTCGCCTACGAAATCGCCGTGCCCGCGCAACACGGCGAGGCACTGCTCGAGGCACTGTTCGCTGCGGGCGGGGATCTTGGCGTGACGCCCTACGGCACCGAAACCCTCGGCGTGCTGCGCATCGAAAAAGGCCACCCCGCGGGCGGGGAACTGAGCGGCCAGACCACGGCGCACGATCTGGGGCTGGGGCGTTTGCTCTCCCGAAACAAGGACTACATCGGCGCGGTGCTCGCACAGCGCGCGGCGCTCATCGACACCGCACGCCCGAGGCTGGTCGGCATCAAGCCCGCAGACCGCGAGGAGCGGCTCTACGCCGGCGCGCATTTCATCGCCGCCGATGCGCCCGCCACCGCGGCACACGACGAGGGCTACGTCACCTCGGTGGCCTTCTCGCCGGCGCTGGGGCACTGGGTCGGGCTCGGTCTCCTCGCACGTGGACCCGAACGCCATGGCGAACACCTGCGCGCCTGCGACCCGCTGCGCGGCCGCGAGATCCGCGTGGAAGTCTGTGACCCCGTGTTCCTGGATCCCGACGGAGGACGCCTGCGTGGCTGAGTGCAGCGTTCGCACCCTGACGGCCCCTGCCATCGCGCTCGTCATTGCGCGCAAAGGCCAGGCACACGCCGCCGCAACGGCAGCAGCGCAGGCACTGGGAGCGGCGCTCCCGAACACGCCCCGTATCGTGTACGGCAACGACATCGCGCTCCTCTGGTGCGGTCCGGAGCGCTGGCTGCTACTGGCGCCGGAGGAGCGCGCCGCCGCGGCCGGCGGCATCGAGGCACTGCTTGAGCCCGTCTTTGCGGATACCGCGAGCGTGACGGATCAGAGCGGCAGCCGCGTGCTGCTGGATGTAGCAGGCAACCGTGCGCGCGAGTTGCTCTCCCGCACGCTGCCACTGGACCTTCACCCGAGCGTATTCGGCCCAGGCCACACGGCGCTCTGCCGTGCGCATTACGTGTCGTTGCAGCTCTGGCAGGCGAGCGCGGAAGAGCGCTTCGTGCTTGCGCTGCCGCGAAGCCATGCGGCAGGCTTTCGGCACTGGTTGGTCGGTGCTGCCACTGCCATGGTCGGCATTGAGGCCTGAGCCACACGCCCCCACGCCGTCGAGGCCTTCGCCATGCGAACCGTCTTCTGCCGCCTGATTGCGCCACTGTTCCCGCTCGTCGCGGCTCTCCCGTGCAGCGCCGCGCAAGACGGGGGATTGCCGCTGGAGCCAACGCGCCACCTGCGCTTCAGCACCGACGAAGGCACATGGATGTCGGCGGACGTGGCGCCGGACGGCAAGGCACTTGTGTTCGACCTGCTGGGGGATCTCTACCGCCTGCCCATCGCCGGCGGCAAGGCAAGCGCGCTCACCCGCGGCATGGCCTTCGACAGCCAGCCCCGTTTCTCTCCTGACGGGCAGAGCATCGTCTTCGTGAGCGACCGCAGCGGCGCGGAGAATCTCTGGCTGATGCCCGCCGACGGCAAGGGCGAAGCGCGCCAACTGAGCCACGGCGAGGACACGGTTTTCGTGTCACCCGAGTGGGCTCCCGACGGCAGCGGCATCGTCGTCTCCCGCACCGGGGTAACCCGCAATCGCCTGATGGAGTTGCTGCTCTACCCGCTCGACGGGAGTGCCCCTCGGACTCTGGTGAACGGCACGCGCGAGGGAATCACGGCCGTGGGCGCGGCGTTTGGCGCGGATTCGCAGAAGGTGTATTTCTCGCAGAAGCCGAAGTCCCAGCAGAACTACTATCCGCAGATCGGGCAGTACCAGATCGCGGTGCTCGACCGCACGAGCGGCGAACTGCACCCACAAACCAACACCCAGGGCGGCGGGCTGCGGCCGGTGCTCTCGCCGGACGGACGCTGGCTCGCCTACGCGAGCCGCTTCCACGCCGGCACCGGCTGGCGCCTGCGCGATCTCGCCAGCGGCGCGGAGCACTGGTTGCTCTATCCCGCCGAATCCGATGACCAGACCGCCCAGCACGCGAGCTGGGATCTCATGCCCGGCGCGAGTTTCACGCCGGATTCCCGCGCGCTCGTCACGACGCAGGACGGCAAGCTCTGGTCGGTGGCCATTCCCTCAGGCAAGAAAACGGCGATCCCTTTCTCGGTCGATGTAGACCAGCCTCTGGGACCCCACATCGATGCCAGCCGTCGCATCACCGATGCCCCCGTCACGGCGCGCCGCGTGTCATCGCCCGTGCTCTCGCCCGACGGCCGGCAGGTGGCCTTCTCCGCGCTCGCACGCATCTGGCTGATGGATCTGCCCGATGGCACGCCGCACCGCCTCACCGACGGCAGCGACGGCGAGTTCCAGCCGGCCTGGACGCCCGACGGCAAGAGCATCGTTTACGCGAGCTGGGCGGGCATGTCAGAAGGCGGCCATCTTTGGCGATCGGACCTGAAGGGCCAACGCAGGCGCCTCACGCGCGAGGCGGCCTTTTACGGCTGGCCCGCCATCGCGCCGGACGGCAAGCGCATCGCGGCGCTGCGCATGTCGCGGCAGGCGTGGATCGATGATCTGCTCACCTACGGCGAGGACCTGGCGCCCCGCGCAGGGGCGCGCACCGAACTCGTCTGGCTGCCTGCGACCGGCGGCGCCTTGCACAGCGTGATGCCGCTGCACGGACTCGGCCAGCCGCACTTCACGCAGGATCCGGAGCGGGTGTTCGTGTTCCAGCACGTGGAGCCGGATCCGGCCGCCCGCAACGGGCTGGTGTCGGTGCGGATGGACGGCAGCGATCTGCGCGTGCACGTCCGCGGCGAACTCTTCGCCGACGAGTGGCCGGGCGCGGAACGTGGCGCACCGATGAACGCGCCGCTCATCTCGCCCGACGGCAAACACCTTCTGCTGCAACACCAGCGACAGCTCTGGCTCGCCGATCTTCCTGCGACAGATGCGCCTGCAAAGCTCTCGCTCACCGAGGCCTCGCTGCGCCCTGTCGGCGGGCCAGGCGGCGAGTTCCCCGCCTGGAGCGCGGACGGACGCAGCATCGGTTTTTCGCTGGGCCGCTCGGTCTTCCGCTACGAACTCGCCACCGCGAAGCTGCAGGAGTCGGTGGTGCACATCAAGCAGCCACGCAGCATTCCCGCCGGACGGATCCTGCTCGAAGCTGCGCGTCTGATCACGATGCGCGGCAACGAGGTGCTGCCCTCAGCCGACATCCTGATCGAGCGCAATCGCATCGCGGCGGTTGGAGCACCCGGCTCGCTGCAGGTGCCGGCAGGCACACATCGCCTGGACCTGCACGGCAAGACGGTAGTGCCCGG
>CAIXOY010000481.1 GCA_903921135.1 uncultured Gammaproteobacteria bacterium | reverse complement strand
TTCAGTCTCCGGTTTGCGTGCAATGTTGGCGCGAGAATCAGAACTTCGCGTTGAGATCGATCATGAGAGTCTGCACTTCGGCATCATCGGGCTTCAGACGGCTTGCCGCATCGGACTCGGTCAGGAACCACGATACGGTCAGGTTGAAATTCTTCAGGAAGTCATACTGGGCCTTCAGCTTGTGGCCGCTGGAGCCCGTGTAACCCGAGGCGAAGTCGGAGTCGGTGAGCGTGCCGACAACGGCATTACGCTCGACATCCCGGTAGGAGTAATCGAGTGCGATGCCGACGAGGTTGGTGCGGAGTCCCAGAAGCCACGCGGTATCCTCGCCCCCGTCCTCGACACCCAGAAAGTCCCTGGACGCGTCGTTCACCACGTATTGGCCATAAAGGGACAGGGGCAGAGGAAGCCCGATCACATCGAGCTGGCCGAAACCTTCATAAAGGCGGAAGGCATCAGTGGTGTTGCCGTTTCCGCGAAGGCCGACGACGACCTCGGGCGGGGAGGGGAGTTGCTGCTCCTCGTTACTGAAGTCATTGATGCTGGCACCTATAGTCAGGCGCATCGTGTCGGCAGGGTCAAAGGCATAGGCCAGCTGACCGGTGTAGACCGCCAGATCGTTGTCCCACTCGACGCCATCACCGTCCACGTTGTCCTTGAGGATCATGTAGCTGGCGCTGGTGGTGAGCGTGTTTGTGCCGGACTTCCGGACGTACTGCGCTGCAAAGCCCTCGGGATTGATGTCGTTGTCCCACGCCACATCGGCCATCGAGATCCAAGGCTGCTTCATCTTTCCAGCAAACAGTTTGAGCCCGGGAATGGACATCGGGTGGTAGTCGATGTATCCGAGATCGAGCCAAACAGCCTTCTTGTCGAAGTAACTGTCCATGTCCTGGTTCGTGGAGCGGCGGTCAGAGCTGTTGCCGGTCGCAACCTGGATCCCGACTTCGACCTCTGGGTTCACCTGGGTAATGGCGGCCAACCGCGCACGGATACGCTGGCGGTCTTTGTCGCGGCCCCCGTTCTTACGCTCGTCTTCGATATTGATGTTGTCGTTGCGGACGCGCATGTCGCCCGTCAGTTTGGTGTTCGCAGCCCATCCGGCAAGTTGCTGATAAGCCGTGAAGTCTTTCTTGTCGAGCTTTTCCTTGCTCGCACGCTTGTCGGCGCGCTGTTCCCGGGCTAGGTCGCGCACCAGTTCAGCGTGCTGGGCCTTCGAGATAGATCCATTGGCCAGCAACATGTCGAGGAGTTTCGCATCAACACCCGCTTGGGCGATGCCACTGCATAGCGCAAGCGTCGCGCCACCCAAAATCAAACCCCTGAAACCGTTCATGCTGCCTCCTGAGGCGTTCGCGTAAGGTAGGGGCATTGTTTTTCACTTGCATGACACTAATGTGACATTTAGATCGAAAAGTGATCTCTTAAATGTCTATAAGATGACACCGCCGGGACCAAGCAAGTCACTTCTAAAGGCCTCGCAGTCCTCACTTCGAGGGTTCATCTCCTGTATTTAACATAATATACATTATGCGTATTTATTGGCGACGTAACACTAAGCCGGACGCTACCGTCGCCCCTCAGTCCACCGCGTCGAACGAGATGGGCAT
>CAIXOY010000480.1 GCA_903921135.1 uncultured Gammaproteobacteria bacterium | reverse complement strand
TTGCAGCAAGGCCTGGCGCTCGGTCTGGTGCGTGCAGATACGCGCCTGCGCTCCCAGCTCGTGCAGGAGGTAATCCGCCAGGCGGTGGCAGAGAGCGCTGCCGCGCCGGTCGCTGAGGCGGATGTGCGGGAGTTCCTGCAGCGCAATGCCGGGTATTTCCGTCGCCCGGACAGATTCGTTATCGAACGGCTCCGCTTTTCCAGCCGAGAAGAGGCCGCGCGTGCCGCTGGCGCTGATGTAGCCGCACTTGCCCGCGGTACGCGTGATGACACCTTGCCGGCAACACCCCTTTCCGAGGCAAGGTGGCGCGATCATCTCGGCTCTGCCCTCGCTGCGCGCGTGGTGGCATTGCCTGTTGGTGGCGTCGTGGCGGAGTCCGGCGCCGCGCTGTTGCGGCTCACGGCGCGTGTTCCCGGCGAGGTGCCCGATCTGCAGGACATCCGTCCACAGGTGGAGGCAGAGTTCCGGCGCAGGCGCGACGAGGACGCCCTGTCCCGCTACGTGGCGCGACTGCGCCGCGACGCGCGCATCCTCACGGAGGTCGAGGGCGGTGCGCCGTGATGCGCGCATTGCTGTTTCTGCTCGCGCTGACACTGGCTGCGCCCTACGCGGCTGCGGACTGGCAATTGCGCTCGTGGTCGCGCTGGGAGATCACGGGCGATGGCGCCGAAGCCGTGCTGGGCATCGAGCGCGTGGAGTTGCAGCGCCTGGCCGTTCCCGACGACGTTGCCTCGTTTTCCGCGGAGGCGGCCCGTAGCGTCGAGTTCAGTTCGGCGGGCGCGCCGTGCGCATTGTCAGCATCCGTCCCGCAGGCGTCTCTTCCCGGTCTCCTGGTGTTGCGCATGCAGTTCCGTTGCCCCGCTGCGGTGGCGTCGCCGCTGATCCGCGTGCGATTGCTTGGTGATATCGCGACACAACCCCTGCACTACGCCTCGGTCCTCTATCGCGGCCGTGTCTCGGACGCTCTGCTGACACCCTCGGCAGACGCGCTTGCCCCGCGTGAGATCACGGAGGCGCCCGGGAGGCTTGGCGTGATGCGCAGTTACACGGCGCTCGGCTTCCTGCACATCCTCGAGGGGCTGGACCACGTCGTGTTTCTGCTCTGTCTGCTGCTCGCCGCACCGGGTTTTGCGCGCCGCGCGTGGATGGTGACCGGCTTCACGCTGGGCCACAGCATCACGCTCTCTCTTTCCGCTCTCGGCGTGCTGCGGGTGCAGACGGCGGGCGTCGAGGCATTGATCGGTTTCACGGTGGCGCTGCTCGCCGCAGAGACCTGGCGCCGCGCCTACCGGAGACCCACCGCGATGTGGCTGTTCTGTGCGGTATGCGCGGTGTTGCTTGCGGCAGCACTTGCTGGCCACAGCCTGCTGCCCCTGAGCGCCGCGCTCGCCCTGCTGGTGCTGGTGCCCGCCTATCTCCACCTCTCGGAGAGAGCGGCGAGCCTGCATCTTCTGCATCTGGGAATGATGGCCGTGTTCGGTCTCGTGCACGGGCTGGGATTCGCGTCCGCGTTGCGCAGCATCGGTTTGCCGGAGGGGCAACGTGGATGGGCGCTTGCCGGTTTCAATGCCGGTGTCGAGATCGGGCAACTCGTGCTGCTGGGCGTTTTCGGGGCAGTGCTTGCGCTGCTCTTGCGGCTGGGTGGCGACAGAAGGGCGGGCGAGGGCGCGGGTATGCTTTCCGCGCTGCTGTGTGCCACGGGTGTTTACTGGCTGGTGCAGCGCGCTCTCTGAGCTTCAGGAGGGGCTGCAGACGAACACCGGAATGTCTCGCGTGGTACGCGCCTGGTATTCGACAAAGTCCGGGTACACGGCGACGGCGACGGGCCACACGGCTGCTTTCTCGGCGCCGTCTGCGATGCGGGCCTGCATGCGGCGCGTGCGTCCCTGCGCGGTGATGCAGACCTCGGGGTTCGCGCGGATGTTGTAGAACCACAACGGGTGGGTGCTCATGCCTCCTTGCGAGGCCACGAGGACCACGTCCTCCCCGTTCGGGATGTAGATGAGCGGGATGGTGCGGCGGCGCCCGCTGCGTGCGCCGGTCATCGTGACCAGACAGATGGGCGAGCCGTTCGGGAAACGGTTCATCAAGCGGCCGCTGCTGGTGCGGTAGACGAAGACGTTCAGCCGCGTGTAGAGCTTCATCACAGCACGGATGATGCCGTTCAGTCTCGGGTCGATGGGCTTTGCTGCGGGAGTGGTGCCCATCAGGTATTCACCCCCGGTTCTGCCAGCGCGGCGAGCAGGCGCT
>CAIXOY010000479.1 GCA_903921135.1 uncultured Gammaproteobacteria bacterium | reverse complement strand
GGGCGGGCCACGAAACTCGCCGATGCGCTGGGCGCTGGCGGCTTCGGTAACGCCTCGGGGATGTCGGGTTATCTGGTCGGGCTCGCTCGCCAGCGCATAGACGGGCTTTGGCTCACGCGGATCGACATCCGCGCGGGCGGCAATGCCATTGATCTGGCGGGCCGGAGCGGCTCTGCCGAGCAAGTGCCGCAATACCTGCAGAAGCTCTCCGGCGAGCAGGCATTCAAGGGGCGCACGTTTGGCGGACTGGCGCTGCGCGTGGAAGAGACAGGGGTCAGCTTCCGCCTGGGTTCCTCGTCTCTTGCCGGCGAACCGGCGGGGGAACCGTGAACAGCTTCGCCGACCTCATCCTCTCGCGCATCCGCGACCGCGTGCGCAATGCCGGCAAACGCGTCGACGCACTTTCGCTGAAGGAGCGGGCCCTGCTCGCCGTATCCCTGTTACTGGTGATGCTCTACGTGTGGAACCAGTGGTTCCTGAGCCCTCTGGAGGTCCGGCGCACGACACTGCTGGCGGAACGCGCTTCGCTATCGGAGGAGCTGTCACGATTCGATGCACTCACCACCGAATGGGCAACGGCAGCGGAATTCGACCCTGATGCCGAGGGCAAGGAGCGGATTGCCGCGATCACCCGGCAGCTCACGTCGCTCTCCTCTGCCATCGAGGAGCGGGCCGGGCGCATGGTCCCGCCGGCGCAGGTGCCAGAGGCGCTGCGACAGGTGCTCACGGAACTCGATGGATTGCGATTCGAAAGCCTCGAGGGCTTGCCACCGCGCGCGGTGATCGCCGATGCCGGGGCTCCACAGGCGCCCCCGGGCGCCTCGGCGGCCTACTCGGCCTACCGGCACAGCTTCCGGATACGCTTCACCGGCAGTTATCAGGCCATCACGGCCTATGTACAGCAGCTGGAAAAGCTGCCTTACGGGTTTTTCTGGGACGAACTGAGCGTGGACGCTTCGGAATTCCCCCAACTGCGCGGCTCGCTCGTGGTCTACACTGTGAGCCTCGACCGGGGGTGGATAGGTGTCTGAGCAGCGATGGCTGGTCATGGCCGCGTGTGTGCTGGGTTTGCTGGCAGGCACGCTGTCTCCGGCCGTACGATCGCAGCCGGATCAGCCCGCACCACTCGAAGACCCGATGCGTCCCTCCGGGTTGCCGGCACCCGCCGAGGCGGGCAGTCCCGGGAAAGCACCCGCGGCGGAGCTTCGCCTGCAAGCCATCAAACGGGAAGGCAAGCACCATCTGGCGGTGATCAACGGCCAGGTCGTGCGCGTAGGCGATGAGGTCGATGGCGTAAGGATAACGGCCATATCGGCTGGCAGTGTCGTGATCAACGTGGAGGGCAAGTCGTCGGTGTTGAAACTGCTGGGCCAGGACATCAAGCACGATGCTCGCAAGACGCACTGAGCCCAAAGCATGGGCCGTCCTGCTGTTCGCGCTGCTGGCGGCCTGCCAGAGCCCCGGCCCCTCCGGCCCCATCACAGAGATGGACAAGGCGCTCGATCCTGCCGCCACGGCATCCGCCCCTCCCGTTCCTGCTGACGTCAGCAACGCCCTCATACCCGGTCTCAAGCCACCTGCGCCGGGGCTCGCACCCCGCAGGGCAGAGGAGCCGCGCTTCGACATCGCCGTGAACGAATTGCCGGCACAGCAGTTCTTCATGGGGCTGGTAGACGGCACGCGCTACAACATGGTGGTGCACCCCGAGGTGAACGGGAACATCACGCTGAACCTCCGCAACGTCACCATCGACGACGTGGTGAATGCCGCCCGCGACGTGTACGGATTCGAATTCGAGCGCACAGCCTATGGCTTCCAGGTGCTTCCAGCGCGACTCGGGGCCCGGGTATTCCAGATCAACTACCTGAACATGCAGCGCTCCGGCGCCTCCTCCACTTTTGTGAGCGCAGGCACCTTGCAGGGCAGCGGTTCGGAGAACGGCGGAGGCGGCGGACAGGGCCGCAGCCGGGGCGGCAACCAGGACAGCAACAGCGAGGGCTCCTCGGGCAACGGCGGTTCGGGCGGCGAAGAGAACCGCGCGGTCGTTGGCACCGAGGTGAAGACCGTCGCACCACAAACCTCCTTCTGGCAGGAACTGCTAGCCGCACTGAACACCATCGTGGGTGCCGCTGAAGGGCGCAGCGTGGTGGTAAGCCCGCAGTCGGGCGTGGTGGTGGTGCGGGCCATGCCGCATGAACTGCGCGAAGTCGAGTCCTACCTGAAAGCCGCGCAGCTGATTGCGGAGCGGCAGGTGATACTCGAGGCGAAGGTGCTCGAGGTGGAGCTCTCGGACGGCTTCCAGTCCGGTATCAACTGGGCAGCGGTGATCGACAAGGTGTCCCTCGGCCAGACCGGCGGTGGCACCGTGTTCGACAACACGAGCGGCCTGAGCAACCTGAGCGGCCAGAGCATCCCGCTGCGCCCGGGCGTGCCCCCGGTGTCCGGCCTGCCGGCGAGCGCCTTTGGCGGTGTGTTCTCCCTTGCCGTGCACGACGACAACTTCGCCGGCTTCGTGGAACTGCTGAAGAGCCAGGGCAATGTGCAGGTGCTCTCCAGCCCGCGCATCTCGAGCATGAATAACCAGAAAGCCATCATCAAGGTGGGTACGGACGAGTTCTTCGTGACCGACGTCTCCACCACCACCGTCACCGGCACCGCCACCACCAGCACCCCGAATATCGAGCTCACGCCCTTCTTCTCGGGGATCGCGCTCGATGTGACGCCACAGATCAGCAGCGACGGCATCGTCACCCTGCACATCCATCCCTCGGTGAGCGAGGTGACGGACCAGCAGAAAAGAATCTCGATCGCGGGCGTTGAACAGACGCTCCCGCTTGCCCGCAGCTCGGTGCGAGAGTCGGACTCGGTGGTACGCGCGCGCAGCGGCCAACTCGTGGTGATCGGTGGCCTGATGCAGACCAAGGTGCAGGACCAGAACGCGCGGATGCCCGGTCTGGGCGATGTGCCCGCCGTGGGCGGGCTTTTCCGGCAGACCAAGAACCGCAGCGTGAAAAGCGAACTCGTGATCCTGCTGCGCCCGCTGGTGATAGACAGCGCCGAGGACTGGAGCCGAGCGGTCGATGATTCCCGCCAACGGATCCGGGGCCTGGGCGGCGAGATCGAGCGCGACACGCTGCTGCCCGGCGGCAGCAGCAACCCGCGCTGAAACGAAAGCGACAGGCACGGCATAGCGCATGTACCTGCAGCACTTCAGACTGAGCGAACTGCCTTTCAGCCTCACCCCTGACACATCGTTTTTCATGGGGAGTGCAGGGTACCGGGATGCACTGAACGTCCTGCTGGTGGCGCTGCGCAGCGGCGAGGGTTTCACCAAGGTGGTGGGCGAGGTGGGCACGGGCAAAACGCTGCTCTGCCGCACGCTGCTGAACACCCTCTCGCCCGAGTTCCGCATCGCCTACCTGCCCAACCCCTACCTGAAGCCCTCGACACTGCTCTTCTCCATTGCCGACGAACTGGGCATCAAGTACCCCAAGAAAGCCGGCCAGCACGAGATGCTGAGCCGCATCAACGACGGGCTGCTGGCCTCACATACCGAGGGCCGGCGCGTCGCAGTCTGCATGGACGAAGCACAAGCCGTACCGCTGCAGACACTCGAGACGCTGCGCCTGCTCACCAATCTCGAAACCGAGAAAGCCAAGCTCCTGCAGGTGGTGCTGTTCGGGCAACCGGAACTCGACAAGGTGCTGGACGATCCCTCGATCCGCCAGCTGCGCCAGCGCATCACCTTCAGCTACAACCTGAAACCGATGGATCGCGACGCGGTGGAGGAATACCTGCGCCACCGGCTGGCGGTGGCGGGCTATGACGGGCCACGTCTCTTCGAACCGCGCGCCATCGACATCATCTTCCAGGGCAGCGGCGGCGTGCCGCGCCTGATCAACATCCTCGCGCACAAATCCCTCATGGCGGCCTTCGGTGAAGGCGAGGTGCGTATCAGCCGTGACCACGCTCGCCGCGCCGTCGAGGACACCGACGACGCACGCACCATCGCACAGGCCGGGCTGCGCACCCGCCTCGGGCAACTCTGGCAACGCGCCTCCGGGTGGTTCGGATGAGCCTGATCAACCGCATGCTGTCGGATCTGGAGGAGCGTCGCGGGGGGCAACCTGCGCAACGTGGATCACGCGATCGACGGGCTGCGCGCCACACCCGTACCAACCACCCGGCGCAAAAAACGTATCCCGCCCGCAACGCTGGCCGCAGGCCTGCTGATCACCGGCCTGACGGCCCTCTGCGCCTATCTCTTTGTCAGCCGTCCTCCGGCGATCC
>CAIXOY010000478.1 GCA_903921135.1 uncultured Gammaproteobacteria bacterium | reverse complement strand
CGCCTGCCCCGCCGGTCAGGAAGCCGTGCTGCCCGTCACGCTCTCACGCAGCGAACTCGACAGCACGCGCGCGGCAATACCCTTCCTCAAGGATCGCTGAGGCCGCCCGCGCGCCCGAACACCATGTCCTCGTCAACCCGGTCTGCGAGCAGGCTGTCGAGCGCATCGGCAAAGTAGTTCTGCCGCACGATCCACGGGCGCCTGCGCGCGGACTTGGGCAAAGCGTGCGGGTTGCGCAAGACGTAGCCGGCTTGCAGGTCCCACAACGGCTTCTCACTGAGCGGCCTGCTGCCGGCATGCGGGGAGGCGCGCGTATAGCCCTTTGACTGCATGTGGTGGATCAAGCGGGCCGCGGCGCGCGCTGTCATGTCCGCGCGCAAGGTCCAGGAGGCGTTGGTGTAGCCGATGCACCAGATCAGGTTCGGGACATCCTCGAGCATGTACGCCTTGTAGGAGAAGCGCTCCTGCGGCTTGACCTCGGCCCCGTCCACGCTCACCCGCACGCCACCAAGCGCGCACAATTGCAGACCGGTAGCGGTGACGATCACATCCGCGTCGACGCGCGCGCCGGAGCGCAAGACGATACCTGCGGCATCGACATGATCGATATGGTCCGTGACCACCTCGACCTTTCCCGCGGAAATGGCCGAAAAGAGATCACCATCGGCCACCAGACAGATGCGCTGATCCCACGGGTTGTAGCGGGGTTTGAAGTGGACATCCACCGGATAGTCCGATGGCAAAAGGGACGCGTTCTGCCTGCGCATGATGCGCTTGGCGAGTTCCGGCGCAGTGCGCGCCAACGCCCAGACCATCGCCTCGAAACAGGACGCTGTGAAGCGCGCGATGCGATGCGTGATCGGTAGCGGCAGAAAGCTGCGCAGGAAGCCCACGAGCGGATTGATACGGGCAGCCGCGAACAGGTACGTGGGTGAACGCTGCAGCATGGTCACTTTGGCGGCGGAGCGCGCCAGCGCCGGCACCAGCGACACCGCCGTCGCCCCACTGCCGATCACGACCATCTTCTTGCCCGAATAATCGAGACCCTCCGGCCAGCGCTGCGGGTGCACCACGGTGCCGGCAAAGTGCTCGATGCCCGGAAACCCGGGCGTGTAGCCCTCGTCGTAGTTGTAGTAACCCGAACCGAAGAACACGAAGCGTGCGCGATACACCGTGTCGCGGCCGTCGTCACTGGCGCGCACCGTCCAGCTGTCGGAGCCGGAATTCCAGTCGGCGGAGTGCACCTGCGTGCGGAAGCGGATGCGCTCGAAGATGCCGCGCTTGCGAGCCGTGTTCTCGAGGTAGTCGCGGATGTCGGCGCCGTCGGCCACCTCTTCCTCGCGCCTCCACGGCTCCCACGGGAAGCTGAGCGCGAAGATGGAGGAGTCGGATCTCACGCCCGGATAGCGGAACAGGTCCCAGGTACCACCGATGCGCTCACGGCGTTCGAGGATGCGGTAACGGATACCGGGGTTGCGTTGGCTGATGCGGAAGGCCGCACCGATGCCGGAAAAACCGGCACCGATGATGATGAGGTCAAGGTCCTCATCGACCCTGCCATCGGCATGCGTGTGAGCTGTATCCGGTGTGTGCATCATCGACGTCCCTCGCCACCTGACGGATCGGCAGCGAAGGATACGGCTCCATCACTCCCGCCACCAACCGGGTATTGCGGGGAGCGCCGGGTAGACATGTCCGACATCAGCGACGAAACGGCTTGGCCCTCGTCGGCTTCGGTGGCGTTTCCCCATCGGGCGGCGTGTTGCCCGGAAAGCTACGGCTCGCATACCAGCCCTGGAAGGGGCTGCCCGCGCCCTGCCCCGCCGCCACCGCTGCATTGCGGGTCATCCGGGATGCCCAGTAGCTCTTCTGCAGGGCCGGATCGTCGCTGATCGGCTTCAGCACGGGCTCACACCGCTCCACAAGGCCACGCGCCACGGGAAAGAAACTGCAGAACGGCTCGCCTTTCTCGAAGCTGATCGTGGTGTCGGCCCGCGTGATCTGCCAGTTCATCGAAAAGGTGAAGGGCATCCAGTCGGCCTCGATCAGCGCGCTCATGGGCTGTATCGCGTCCTTGAAACGGTTCACCGGACCGCTCACCCACAGATCGTGACCGGGCGGCGGACGGATGATCAGCAGCGGGTTGAAGGTCAGGATGCCGCTGCCGAACTGGCTCTCGGCAAAGCCCGCCGGAAAGGTGTCTTCCACCGGCCGGGAAGACGCCGCAGTTCCACCGCCGCCGAGCAGGAAAGCGAGGTAGTCCGCGCCAGAGCGCGGGGGCTGCAGCGGGGCATCGGAATGCACCTCCACCTCTGCCACCGCGGCACCGCCGCGCCAGCGCACCGTGAAGCCCACCGGACACAGCAACTCCCAGCCATGACTGTTGGCTGCCGTGAGCGGCAGGCAGCGGTAGGCGAAACTGCCCGGCGTGTCATCCATCCACTGCCGCTTGGCGGGCGCCGGGCGTATGGGCACACGGCCCGGCTCCACCTCGTAGCAGATCAACTCCATTCAGGCCTCAGCGGCTCAAGCGAACCAGCCGGGGGTTTTGCTGGGATCACCGCCCACGCCACCCACGCTGGCCTCGGCAAAGGCCACCACCGAGGCGCTGTCAAAGCCGCTCACCTGGCCCGAGACCATGCGGTTGGACTGCATCAGCGCAGTGACACCCGCGGCGCGATCCCGCGAGAAGGGGCTCAGCATGCTGGTGCTGGTGTTTGCAGCCACCGAGCGCCACTCGAGCGCGAGGTAGTTGTGCTGGCGCTCGTGAAGATCCGCGTAGGTGCGAAGCGCATCGCTGTCGGTGTACGGAATACGGGCGCGGTTGGCATCTGCTTGCGTCTCGAGACGCTTTTGCTGAGTACGGGTCGTAGAGATATCGACAACCTGCGCGGTCGAAAGATCCCAGTTCCCATCACGTACACCGGCCGGGATCATCTGGCTGAGCGGTGCAATCGCAGGCGCGAACAGGCCCAGTTTGTTGATGAGCGTCAGGTTTTTGCCACCTTTGCGCATTGCCGCGCCCCAACTGAACGTCGACGCACTCACCGTGGTGTCAGGGCTTTCGTTCTCAGCCCTTTGGCGCTCGTACATCTCGAGGGGAAGCACCACGAAATCCTGCAGCGTGTAGGCCACCTTTGCCTTGCCCATGTCGGTGCTGAGCGAGGCCGCAGCGCTGGCTGCCGCATTCTTCAGCCCGTCCCGGACAATATCCTTGAAGGGTCTGGACGAGCCGAGGATGGGGTCCCTGAAGCGCTCCCACTTGCCGGTGCGGGCGAAGCGGTCGCGAACCACGGTGTACTCGGTGGTGACGCCACGTACGGTCTTCCGGACACGCTTCTCGCCACGGGTGGTGAAGTTTTCAGTCCCCCCGATCATGTCCATGCCGCGCTGACTGCGGACGTTCCAGTCGAGCTCCGCCCCTGCCGCGAGTTGATCGGTGTAGCGCCTGAACGTCTTGCCTTGATCGAATTTCGCCAGAGTCGTCTTCGATGTATTGACCCATTCGTCCAGGTCGCTGATTCCCTTGCTGATCGATTGACGGAGGTTGGTGACCGATTCACCCGCGGCGTCAGCCATGCGTGTCAGGCCGCTGACGCGCTTTGACACATACCCCAGTCGTCCGGTCGCCTCGTCAAACTTCGAGAACAGGTACACGTCACCGACGAAGAATTCGCCAAGCGATTCCCATTTCTGCTTGACGCTGGCAGTGGCAGCATCCTTGGCCCGGGAGACGCTCTGGCTTGCCACTGCCTTGAGGTTGCGCCAACTGCCGCTTGCGACTTCTTTCAGTTCGTCCACGCCATCACTTAACCGGCTGGCCCAGGATGAAGAATCGGTAGCGACCTTGACGTTTCTCCCTTCGCCATTCTTGACGATGTAATCAATCCGGAATCCAACTCCCCCCGAGATGCCCTCCTTGCTGCGCCTCCAATCGCTGAAGTCGACCTTCGCCTGCTGCAGGGAGCGTTTGGCCGAATCGACCCATCCGGTCACGCTGGATTGGATTCTCTTCCCGAGGGAACCCACACGGTCCACTTCCTTGTAGTCGGCTACCGCGCTCGCGCTGTCTGTGATCTTGGTGAAGGTGCGGACGATCTTCTTGCCCTCGTCCAGATTGGTGAGCGCGCCATCTCCACCTCTGGCGATCGTCTGCGTGAACTTGCCGAAGCGGGAGCCGGTCATCTCGGCAAACTGGAAACGTGCTACATCCGAGAACACGCCCAACCGGCTCCGGCCGGCCCGCCGAGCGGTTTCGGCCACGTCATCGACCAGGCTGAGGCTCGCGTCCGTGACGCGGTTCGAGATCTTCGCCAGATCGGCGGTGGCCTCGGAGGCCTCGACCGCTCCCTTGGTGACCTTGGACAACTGCGACGAACGCTTCCAGACATCGCCCACGCCGCCCAGCGCGCCACCCGCAGCGGAGGCAAAGATCAGCCCGATGCTCACGATCTGGCCGTTGTTCTGGATGGCCTGGCTTGCCGTTTCGCCAGCAGCCTCCAGCGCGGCCTGGCCGATCACGTTGGCAACTTTCGCCATCTTGCTGATGTTGCCGGCGGCCGATGCGGCAGCCCCCAGGCCCGCAGCAGCACCCCCGAGGAAGCCCACCAGGGTATCTGCCAGCACTGCGTTCCAGTCCCACTCCTGGTTCAGCATGTCCACGAGGATCGCCTGCGTGGCGCAGGAGGCGGCAAAAGCGATGGCAGCACCCACCACCGCACCCACGCCCACACCCACGGCAATCGCCGCGGCGGAGCCCGCCGTGAGCCCGAGCGCGGCAGCCGCCGCGGGTGCAGCAGCACCCACCGTGACCACCGTCAGCACGATCGCAACGATCGCCACGAGCACGATCAGGATGATCGCGCCGATCTTGGCGCACTTGTCCTCTTCGGGCGGCGGCGTGGTGACGTTCGGCAGCTTGGAACCGACGATGTCGCCTTCCTTGTAGAGGGTATGCGTCTCGGCAGTGTGATAGGCGTTCTGTGCCGTGGACGGCACCACGAGCCGTGAACCCACATCCAGCGGGGTGTCGCCCGTGAGGCCGTTTGCCTCGGCGATCACGAACCACAGATCAGGCGAGCCGTAATACTGGCCGGCGATGGATTGCAAAGTCTCGCCGGGCGCCACGGTGTGCTGGATGATCGAAGAATCCGGGAAGGCGCTCTTGCCGTCTTCCAGACCCGTCGCGATTGTCTTCAGCGCGGCGTAGTTGCCCGTGTTCAGCGTGGGAGTGGCGGGGTCGGTGTACTCCCCCATGGGGTTGCCCACGGCGTAGAGATACCGGGTGACCGCGCCGTCTTCGCTGCGCTCGACGATGTTGCCGTCGACGTCGTAGACGAAGGTGCTGACCTGTGTGCCGTCGCCGTCACCGTCACCCCGATCCACACGCACCAGACGGCCGTTCTGATCGTACTGGGAGCTCGAGGTGCCATAGGCGCCGCCCGTGCCGCTCACCGTGGCACCGGTCTGCTGCCCGTCGTCGTTGTAGTTGTAGCTGTAGCTGTAATCGTAGGCCTCGCCATCGCTGTTCTGACCCGAGACGCGGGTGGAGAGCGTCCTGCCGCTCTTGTCGAAGGTGGTCACGGTGGTGTCGCTGCCCTTCACCGTCGTGGTGATCCGGTAAGCGGTGTCGTAGGTGTTGGTTTCCGTGGTGCTGCCATCGGAGCGGGTGAGCACGTTCCCGACGGCGTCATAGCTCCAGGTGGAGGTGGCACCGCCCGAGGGGGTGGCCGTCTTCAGCCAGCCGTTTTTGTAGTAGGTGTAGGCCACGGTGCTTTCGCTGGCGCGGTTGCCGGCGTAGTCGTAGCTGAAAGTGAGGTCTCCCGCCGTCGTGATCCGGTCGGCCGCATCGAAGGTGTAGGTCTTGGTGCCCGAGCCATTCGTAACGGACGCCAGATTGCCGTCGGCTCCGTATGCATAGCTCTGCGTGATTGCCGTGGTCGGCGCCGCGTCGGTCCACTGGATGAGTTCCTGGCGCGAGTTGTAGACATAGGTCTGGCTGCGCTTAAGGACGCCCGACACCCAGAGATTCTCGGTCTTGCGATTACCCGCGGCGTCGTAGGTGTAGACGGTCAGTGTGCTGGTGGCGGTGTCTGCCACCACCGTGAGGCGGCCTGCGGCATCGTAGCTGCGGGTGATGTCCTTTCCGCCGCCGGTCTCGGTCGCACGACGGCCGTAGCCGTCATAGCCGAAGCTCGTGTCGCCCGCCGTCAGCAGGCGGCCGAAGGCACCATAGCTGAAGCTGTTGCGCCGGCCCATCGGGTCGATGCTGGCGATGCGGTTGCCGAAAACGTTGTACACAGTCTTCTGGGTAACGAGGTTGGTACCGTCTGCAAGCCAGCTCTTCGCCTGTGCAAGCGACGCAGGTGTGGCAGTGAAGCTGTACTGGTGGGAGAGACGTCCCATGGCGTCGTAGGCGTTAGCGAAGACATTGCCCTTCGCGTCGCGCACCCAGGTCTGGTGGCCGCGCTTGTCGTACTCGTATCGGGTGGTGTGATTTTCCGCGTCGGTCACGGACACGCGACGGTCGAGCTGGTCGTAGCTCACCGTGGTGGTTGCCGTGGTATCCGGGCTGCTTCCGCCCTTGGTCATGCTGGTGCGACGTCCGAAGGCGTCGTAGCCGTAAGTGACGTTGGTCGTGGACTCTAGCCCCGCGTAGTAGCTGCGGGTCAGGCGGTTGGCATCGGCGCCCGTATAGCTGTACTCGAACACGTGCACATGGCCGTTCGGGTCCTGGGTCCTGAGCAGATTGCCGAGCAGGTCGTAACGGTGCTGCGTGACATTGCCGAGCGCATCGGTCTCGCTCACGACCGAACCCGCGCTGTCGTAGGCATACAGGCGCGCACGGGCGGCCGCGTTGCCCGGATCCTGCACGCTGACGATGCGGCCAGCGTAGTCATGACCGGTAACGGTGATCGCCGCCTTGCCATCTGCCACCGGCCCGATGGTCTCTACTTCGAGGTTTCGGGCGTCAAAACGCGCGAAGCTGTCGATGGACAGCGTTGCATCACGGTCATCGCCCAGCAGGCGCGTCACCACCACGTTACCGTTGGCGTCGAGTCCGTACTCTCGCCACAGGCCGTCGTTCTCGTTCGAGGCGATCTTGCGGCCGAGGGCGTCGTACTCGATCTCGGTGAAGAACTGGCATTCGTCGCCTTGGAGTTGACCGGCCTGGAGTTCACCCGCCGCTCCTGCCGTCACCGTGCCAAGTGCCGCGCTGAACGCTGCAGTGTCCACCGGACCGGAATAGAGCCCGGTCGTGAAACTGCGGCTGCCTGCAGCACCCGAAATGAGACCACCGCGTTCCGAGGCCAGCACGGTCAGGGAGTACTGGTCGGTCACGTGCAGCGCGGTGCCCACTGCCACGGTCTGTGTCGCCGACGCGGGAGCGACATCGGTGCCTGTTACTGTGGCGGAGCCGGCGGGAGTCGTGCCGGATTCCGCCGCCGTGGTGAACCGCCGCCAGCCGACGATCACTTCCTTGCCATTGGTGTCCGTGTACCAGAGCTTGATGTCGTAGACCGTGCTTTCGTCCAGATCCAGCGTCTTGCTGAAGTCGTTATCGGCTTTGGTCATTGCCGCGGTGGTGCTGAAGTTGCCGTCGCTGCCCTGTGCGCGCCACGAGAGCTTCAGGTCACCGCTGATGCGGGCCGTCTCTGCCTCGTCGAGGCCCAGTGCGATGGTGGTCTGCACGGTACCGTCGTTGTCGCTTACCCACTGCAGCGCATAGTTCGTCGAGACGATCGCGTTGTCGCTGTTCCGGTTGTAACCCGTCCGGGTGGCCGTCCGGTTCTGCCCATCCTGGAAGCTGATGTCGAGTGTGTGCGCCTCGCTCACGGCATCGCCGTAATAGATGTCGTAGTTCTGGCTCGTGGCCGGCGCGACGAGCGGCGGCAGTTTGAGCTGCAGCGTGTCGCTGCTGCGGAAGGATTCCGAGGCAAGCTGCAGCGCACCATCGAGCACGATCAGCTGGGTGCTGCCAACGGGCGTGGCGCCCTGCTGCGGCAGATGCCACTCGATCCAACCCGGAACGCCCGTCTCCTGCGGCGCGGACGCAGCCTGAAGCAGATCTGTGGTCGAACTCTGATAGGTCTTGCTGCCGCTGGTCCAGATGACGCCGATCTGGAGTGCCGCGGGATCGCTCACACCCGTAAGGCTCAGGCTGTAACGCGAGCCGGAGACCAGCACCATATCCTGCGCCACACCAGCGACGAGCAGCTTCGGGTTGCTGACGGCCGAACTGAACTCCACCTCGATCGCGAACGCATCCGCGCCGGTCTGGCGCACAGTGACGTCCTGCACGGCCGGCGGCACCACCACGCTCTGCTCCGCAGACCACGACAGGTTGCCGAAGCTGTCCTGCACCATCACGCGGAAATACACCGTCTGCCCAGCAGTGAGGGCCAAGAGGGGGATGCCCGCGGAACCCGGGCTCTCCGATGCGGCCGAGCCGTTCGCATAGACGCCCGCTGCGCTCGGTCCCTCAGACGGAACCTGGTCGGCACCAAGGCTCGCGTGTGAACTGGTGTCCCAGGCGATCCATGTCGTGAGCCCGTTGGTGTCGGTCCCTGCCGGGAAGTCCCAGCTCACGCCGATGGCCGCATCGATGCCGTTGGCCAGCGCTGCCGTGATACCGAGGGCTGCAGGCGCGTGGGAATCCGGATCCCCGCCAATCCATGCCCGGGTCTTCAGGCCGAAGGTGCTGTACTCGACATAAGACCAGGCGTCATCGGGCGTGATGCTGCGGGTGATGTTGCCGTTGGCGTCACAGTCCAACCGGATAAGGCCGCCATCAGCGTCGATCCTGCGGGTGTTGTTGCCGTTGGCGTCGTACCAGGACTGCACGACCACGTCATCGGCCGCACCGGCACCCATTTTGTCGGTCTTTCTGGTCTGCAGGTTGCGTGCGTCGTATTCGAAGCTGCGCAACTGATCGTTCGCGTTCGCCGGCGGCGTGGCGCCGCCGGAGACCAGATCTTCGGCTGTCACGCTGTCCAGATCCACGCCATCCGCCACCCGTGTAGCGTAGCGGCGCTGCTCGGTGGTGTTGCCGTTCTCGTCGTAGCGGAACGTGGCAAGGGTGCGGCCCGCCGTGACCACGGCCACGCGCAGGTTGTTGTCGTCGTAGTAATAGTGCTCCGTCTGGGCCTGCCCGGTGCCTTGGGCGACGGTCCTGGATACAAGATTCCCTGCAGCGTCGTAGCTGAAGCGCGTCTCGACGCGGACCAGCCCGTCAACGGTGGATACCTCCGGTGAGACCTCGCGAACGAGGTTGCCTTCAACATCGTAGTAACGGTCGATCGAATAGGCATTACCCGTGACCGGCGCCACGGGCAGCGAGCCCGCGGACGTGCCGCTCAACGCCGCGGTGTACTTGGTCTGCAAGACCACGTGGTCCTGTGAATCGAAGCGTGTTTCGATCAGGAAGCCAGATGCATCCACGGAGGCGATCTGCCGGCCCCGGACGTCGTACCAGGCATAGCTGTTATTGCCTGAGCGATCCTCGGACTCGACGAGATTGCCCCAACCGTCATAGAGGGATTTTTCCGTGAGTTCCCGCGTCTGCGCGGCGGCGCTCGTGCCAGTACCCGTGCCCGAGAGCGTGGTCACGTCCACGCTTGGCAGGCGGGTAAGGACGGCACGACCACGCGTGTCGTACTCGGTACGGATCGTCACCACAGGGCCCGAGGCCGTGGGCACGTTGCTGACAACGAGGGAGGCCCGATTGGCCACGCGCGCCGTGGCGGTGCTGACCGACGCGACTTGCCCGAAGGCGTTGTACTGGTACGTACGCAGCACATCGTCGCCGTTCACTTCGGCAACGATGCGGTTCGCGGCGTCATACCACCACTGCGTCCTGAAGCCAGCAGCATCCGTGCTCGAAACAATGTTGCCGACCTTGTCGTACTCACGGCGGCGGATGCCGACGCCGTCTGCAAACCCACCGTTGATGGTGAAGGTGCGAGCGGCGGGAGCGCGCTCCTCGATCAGGCGATCATTGCCGTCGTAGAGGAAGCTGCGCACGTTCCCGCGCGCATCGGTGAGGCTTGAGACGCGACCAGCGGCGTCGTAGCCATAGACGAGTGCACCGCCGTTCGGGTCCGTGATCGAGAGAACGCGGTTACCGGCGTCGTAGGCGGTGCGAGAGGTATTGCCACGCCCATCGGTTTTGCTGACAACATTGCCGGCCTTGTCGTAGGCGAGCACCTGCAGATTGGCACCTATCGACTGCACGATCAGGCGGTTGTTGTCGTCGTACCCGTACGTGGTAACGCGGTCCGCATCCAGGCCACCCGTGGCGAGAGTGTTCGGGTCCTGGATGGTGGCGCTGGTACGGTTGTTGGCAGCGTCGTAGGTGTAGGTTTCAACGACGCCGTCTACGTTGGTGAAACTCAGCAGACGCCCGGAGGCATCCCAACTCCAGCGCATTACCCGGTCGGTCTTGTCTGCAGTCCGCGCCAGAGCAGCGGCATCCATGGCAGCAGAATTCGTCTGGCTCGACAACTGTCCGCAGGAATCGAACTCGAAACGCTTCACGGCGCCGTCAGCATAGGTCTCGGTGATGCGCTTGTTGTTGCGGTTGAACGCCTGCAGGAAGACGCGGTCGCCGGCATTGGGCGCCACCGCGGGCAGCGTGGCACCTGCCGGCACGCTCGCCAGCACCGCGTGCTGCACGGTACGGATCTCATTGCCCGCCGAGTCGCGATCAAAGGTGACGAGCAAGCCTGCGGCGCTCACGGTGCCGCTCAGGCGGTTGTATTCATCGTAGTAACTGCGCTCGACATGGCCCTCTGCGTCGGTGACCGAGATCAGGTT
>CAIXOY010000477.1 GCA_903921135.1 uncultured Gammaproteobacteria bacterium | reverse complement strand
CGCGCTGATCGGCAGTTGCGCGAATTGCAACAGGAGCGCCAGCGCGAGCCGGATGCTCCGCAGCTCAAAGACCTGTCGCTGCGCCTACGCTCTGAACTCACGCGGGCCTGGCGCCGCTTCGAGCACGCGCACTAGGGCGATGTGTTGCCGGCGCCTGTACGGGCGGTGCTCTGCAGATACGCGAGAAAGCGCTCGACGCCGTACATGACCAGTTCGCTGCGCAGCGAGCGGAAAATGTCGAAAGCATGCTGGGCACCGGGGATTTCGGCATAGGCGACGGGGCTGCCCGACACCTCGGAGAGACGCTGCGCAAACAGCCGGGCCTCGGCCACCGGGCACAGTCCGTCACGATCCCCGTGTATGACCAGAAAGGGCGGGGCGCCCGCGTGCACGCGCTCGATCGGTGAGCCGCTTTCGTAGAGCGCCGCAGCTTCGTGATAGCGCTTCTTGATAACCCACGATTCCAGCACTTCGAGGATCGCCCCGTTGGGCTTCTGGCCATGGCGGCCGCTCAGATCGTAGACACCGTAGAAGGGCACGCATCCCTGCACGCGCGTATCGACGTCCTCGAAACCGGGCTGCCACTGCGGGTCATTCGCACTCAGGGCGAGCAGCGAACAGAGGTGACCGCCGGCCGAACCGCCGGTGGCAACGACGAAAGCCGGATCTCCGCCCCAGCGTGCGATATGGGCGCGCACCCATGCGAGGGCGCGCTTGCAGTCGATGATGTGTGCGGGAAAGCTCGCGCCCGGACTGAGGCGGTAATCAACGCTCACGCACACCCAGCCACGCGCGGCCATGTGATTCATGAGCGGCCTCGCCTGCTCGTTCTTGCTGCCCATTTTCTCGGTCCAGCCACCCCCGTGTAGCTGGAACAGCACCGGACACGCTGCAGGCAGATCGTTACGGTGGTAGACATCGAGCAGGAGTCGCTGCCCATCGGCCTCGGCGTACACGACATCCCGCACACGCGTGACCTCGGGAAGGTCCAGACGGAAGGGACGCGCAAGCGTGGCGGGCAGCACGGAGCGCGGGAAGCGTGCCACGAACTCGGGGCGTATGTGCTGCTGGTAATCCTGCCCCAAGGCCTTTTGCAGGGCCTCTTCCATCACCTGCGCCGCGTCTCCGCCGGCGATGTAGTGGCGCAGCATCACGCCCCAGGCGCCCACCAGCACCGCAAGGGAAAACGCGTCGATCAACGTGTGTTCGCCGTGCACGGCCAGCATGGCAAGCGCGACCACGGCCTGTACCGCCACCACGAAGGGCACCAGCTCGCCCACCAGCCAGCCGAAAAGAAAGCTCACCGCGTGCCATATGCGGCTGCGATACACGGGGTACTCGAGGTTCCACGCGAGGAGCGCACCCGACAGGGCGAGCAGCAACAACGGGAGGTTCATGGCGCCGTTCCGGAGGAGGATGAGAGGCAGCGGAACCTTATCGGGCAGTCACGCCTGCTTCAAGCCGCGTTTGACCCCTGCACGACACAGGACTAGCCTCGCCCCCACACGCGCAGCAGGAGATCGTCATGCAGGCCGAAGGCTCAGAGCGTATCGGAGGCCCGCCGCCGCGCCGGCGCCCCGTGTTGTTTGCCGTGGTGGCGCTTGCAGTGATTGCTGGCCTCGGGTGGACTGTGCGTTCCCTGATGGTGTCCACCGACACCCGGCTGCCGCCCGTCGCCGTGCAGATCCCCGGGTTGAAACCCGCTGAACCCGAGACGCCGGCGTCTGCGCCGGCACCTGCTGCGGTTGCGGCCACGCCTGCCCCCGTGGCAGTGCAGCCACTCGCACTGCCGGCCGACGCTCCGCCACTGCCATCCCTCGAATCCAGCGATCCCGAAGTGCGCGCATCGCTGTCGGATGTGTTGCCGCCCGCTGCACAGGCTGCGCTCGCCCCCGCCGAACTGCTGCGGCGCATGGCCGTGATGGCAGACAGCTTCGGGCGCGGCAAGGTGCTGCGTGACCGGCTGCCGCTGCCAGCGCCCGCGGGAAAGATGCAGGTGACGGAGCGGGATGAGCGCATTTTCCTCGCGCCTGAAAACTTCAGCCGCTACAACACCCTCACCGACATCGTGGCAGCCATCGACACCGACGCGAGCGCGCGCTGGTTCGCGCGCTACGAGCCCCTGCTGCAACAAGCCTGGGGCGAACTCGGAAACAGCAGCGGCAGCGTACGCGGGGCGCTGATCGCCGGTCTGGATCTGGTGCTCGCCACACCCGATCTCGAGGGAGAGATCGAGCTCGTGCAGCCGGCAGTTTTCTACAAATTCGCGGACCCGTCGCTGGAGGGTCTGGCCGATGTGCAGAAATTGCTGCTGCGTGCAGGTCCCGGTAATCGCAGCGTGATCAGCGCAAAAGCCAGGCGCTTGCGCGACGCGCTGGCCAACGCGGGTTGAGGAGCGTGCCGGGCTAGAGATAGCGCTCGATGATGTCGGCCCCGTCGAACTGCGCACCCAGCACCGCGATGAAGGTGTAGACCCCGATCAGCTTGCGGTTCAGGAACACGAATTCGCTGGGCGGGAGCTCGAAATACGGGCTGAACGCCGCCTTGGCAGCGCGCCGCGCCACGCGATTGGGCAGGTCGCTCCCACGCCAGTCGTAGGCGCCGCCGGCACCCCGCGCGGATGCGGGGATGCTCCGACCCTTTGCCGTCAACGGCTCGATCACGCTCGCACACACCTCGGCAAAAGAGCGTTGCGCTTCCTCCGGAAAATGCGGCTCCACGAAATGGAGCGCGAGCGCACCCGCGCGCACCCGCTCGAGATCTCCGGTATAGGCCCCCCTGATCATGTCCCGCAAGGGGTCTATGAAACTGTCGGGAAAGCGCTGCACCGCGCCGAAATCCAGCAGCACCAGCTTGTCTTTCCCCCGAGTGCCCGCTGCGGGGCGAATCCGGTAGTTGCCGAAGTTCGGATCCGTCTGCAGCTCCTTCCACTCGAAGACCTCGCGCAGGAAGAGGTCGAGAAACTCGCGCCCCAGCACGGCACGACGCGCGGGCGACAGGGCCTCCACATCGGCGCTCGACACACCGTAGCCATGCTCGAATCGCGTGGCCAGAACCTGCGCCGAGGAATAGTCTTCAATCACTTCGGGCACCACATAACGCGGGTCACGCCGCAGGCGTCGGTGCCAGGCTGCGGTGGTCGTGGCTTCAAGGCGGTAATCGACCTCGCGCCGCAGCATGGCGCGGACTTCCTCCAGCCAGCCCGAGAAATCCTTCGCGGCGCCCGGACGAACGATGCGCCCCAGCGTGAGGAGCCCTGCCACCGCATCGATATCGGCGTCGATCGAGTCGGCCACACCCGGGTACTGGACCTTCAGGCAGATCGGCAGCCCGTCAACACGCCTTCGCGCGAGATGCACCTGCCCGAGCGAGGCGGCCGCAACAGGAACGGGATCGATCTCGAGCTCGGCGAGCCGGCGCTGACCGAGTTCACGCTGCAGCTCCCGCCGGATCACGCCCCAGTCGAGCGCGGTCGTGCGGTCCTCCAGCGTGTGCAGGGCGGCGGTGATTTCAGGCGGCAGGAAATGCTCACCGTAGATGGCCATCATCTGGCCGATCTTCACCACGCTGCCCTTCAGCTTGCCGAGTTCCCCCACGAGGAACTTCGCCTGCTCGCCGAGGGCCGCACGGCGCAGCGCCTCGCGCTCGGCGCGGGGTGCGAGCAGGGCACCCGCCGCCTTCGCCACATAACGCGTTCCCGCCAGCAGACCGCTGCGCGTGAGGTGCAGCCGGCGCTCGAAACTGCCGGTGCTGATGCGCTGCAGGGGTGGGGCACGGCGATCCGACATGCAGCAGCAACCTCCGGGAACCGTCGTTGTGTCAGGCGCCGACTATAATCCCCGCAGCCCACCACCGGACACCTCACGAATCCCCCATGGCCCAGGAACAACTGGTGATGCGCATTGCTGTGCTGCTGGCGGCGATCCTGCTCGTCATGCTGGTGGTGCTGGTCGCACGACTGCGAGGACGACGTGCCGAGCGGCAAAACGCCGAACCCTGGACTTTCCTGCCAGGGCAGGCCACAGGTGCGGCCACGACATTCGGTAATGGGCAGTCCATTCCCTACGCGGACCAGACACTGGAAATCATGGTACTGGAGGTCTATCGCAAGGCCTTCGGGACCACCAATTTCAACTATGCGGTGCTGGGTGAACACGAGGCCGTGATGGCCAGCGTCCGCGCATCGCTCGCCCGTGCGGTGGGGGAGCGCGAATTCTTCCCGCGCAAACCCCTGATCATCCCGCGCCTCCTTGCCGCGATGAAGAACAGCGAAAGTTCGCTGAAGGAACTGGTCGAGATCATCATGCAGGACCCGGTGCTGACGGGGGACGTCCTGCGCATGGCAAACAGTTCCTACTACCGCATCGGCAAGGAACCCATCGATACGCTGGGGCGGGCCGTGGTACTGCTGGGCATGGAGGGCTTGCGGTCCCTGGTGGCGAGCACCGTGATGCAACCGGTCTTCCAGGTGCCCCGCGGCTACTTCGAGCAGTTCTCGGTAACGGTCTGGTCGCTCGCGCAGCGCTCGGCTCTGGGCGCACAGGCGTATGCGCGTCTTACCCGCGAATGCGACAGTTTTTCTGCCCACCTGCTCAGCCTGCTCTATTACCTCGGTTATATCGTGCTGTTCCGCCTGACGGTCTCCACCTACCAGCAGGCTTCGGGCTCGCTGCCGCGCGCCGAGGTGTTCACACGGCTGATCGACGAGCGGGCAGAAGTCCTGGCGGGCCTTATCGCGAAGGAATGGGAACTTCCGGCCCCGATGCGTGACGCACTCTCGGAACACACCGCACGGCGGGACATCGAGAGCATGAGCCCGCTCGCGCGTGCGCTCTATTTCGGGCGTCTGTGCGGCATGGCCTCGCTGCTGGCAGAGGAACTGCAACAGGATCCCGCCGAACTCCTCGCCCTGCTCGAGCGCAAGGGCCTCAACGCGTCCGAAGCACAGACGCTGTGGAACGGCACCCTCAAACCACGCCCGGGGCAGCCGGAGTGAGAGAGCCCGCGCCGGGTCGTGACGCGCTCTACGCCGCACCGCTCGCCACGCAACTGCCCTTCCGCTTCGACGCGGCCGTGGCGGATGTCTTCCAGGACATGATCTCCCGCTCGGTTCCTGGCTACGGGCTCACGCTGCAGATGCTCGCGGTGGCCGCGCGGCGCTTCGCGCAACCGGGCAGCGCCTGCGTGGATCTGGGCTGCTCGCTCGCCGCATCGACGCTCGCGATGCGCCACCATGTGCCCGCGGGCGTGCACCTGCTCGGCGTGGACAATTCGCAGGCCATGATCGAACGGGCGCGCGCACTCGTCGCGCGGGACAGCGCGCAGGCACCTGTGGAACTGCGCTGCGCCGACATCCTCGACGTTGAACTCCCCCGCGCTTCGCTCGCCGCGCTCAACTTCACGCTGCAGTTCGTGCCGCTTGCGGAGCGCGCCGGGCTCCTTTCGCGTATCGCTGCAGCGCTGCTGCCGGGCGGCGCGCTGGTGCTGTCGGAGAAGCTCGCCTTCGAGGACCCGGCAGAGCAGGAACTGCTCGGCGAACTGCACCACGGCTTCAAGGCGCAGCAGGGTTACAGCGCGCTCGAAATCGCACAGAAGCGCAACGCCATAGAGAACGTGCTCGTGCCCGAGACGCTGCAGATGCATCGCCAGCGCCTGCACGAGGCAGGATTCCGCCGCGTGACGGTGTGGCTGCAGTGCCTGAACTTCGTTTCGCTGCTGGCCATCCGGTGAGCCTCGCCGGGGAGTTGCAGGAAGCACTCGAGGCCGCGCCGCTCGGCAGCGCGCTGCCGGACTTCAGGCGCGCCCTCGATGCCGCGCTCTCGCGCACCGTGAGTGGTGATGCGCCCGCGCTCGATGCCGCCATTGCCGCGATGCCTGCGTTGCACGCGGGATACGCGGCGCTGGATGCACCGGTGGTGCGCATCGGTGCGCCGCAGGAACTAGATGAGAGAGCGCGCGCGGCGCTGGCCGCAGCGCTGCGTGAATTGCACCCCTGGCGCAAGGGTCCCTTCGATCTCTTCGGCATCGCCATCGACAGCGAGTGG
>CAIXOY010000476.1 GCA_903921135.1 uncultured Gammaproteobacteria bacterium | reverse complement strand
CTCGGCCCATTCGGTGGAGCCGAGCAGCATCGGCTCCTCTGCATCCCAGCTGAGATAGACCAGCGTACGCGCTGGCTTCCAGCCGGTTTTGGCGAGCGCACCGATCGCCTTGGCCTCGGCCATCATCACGATGTGGCCGCTCAAGGGATCAGACGCGCCGAACACCCAGGCATCGCGGTGATTGCCGCGCAGCACCCACTGATCCGGGTGTTCCGCGCCTTTCAGGGTGGCGACGACGTTGTGGATGGTCTTCAGGCTCCACTCGGATTTGACGTTCAAGTGCGCGCGTGCGTCATCGGTACCGCCCACGCGGTAAGTGACGTCGAGTCCGCCCTGCCATGCCGGGGGCGCCACTCGCCCGCCGAGCGCGGCGAGGAAGTGCTTGGCATCGCCATAGGAAATGGGCAGCACGGGGATCTTGAGAATCGTGGGCGCCTTCTCGCGCGGGAGGCGTTTGGCCGACTTGGTCGCGCCCACGCCGGGCGTGAGCGGATCGCCGGGAAAGGTGGGCATCATCGCCACCGAGCCGCGCTGGAATCCCTGCTCCGGGCGCGCGGGGCCATCGGGATAGGTGCCGTTTACCGCGTAGCCGTCGTCGCGCGGATCGGAGTAGATGATGCAGCCCACGGCACCGTGCTCCTGCGCGAGCTGGGGCTTCAGGCCGCGCCAGCCCTGCCCGTAGCGCGCGATCACGATCTTGCCCTTCACGTCCACGCCCATGCGCTCGAGGGCTTTGTAGTCGTCGGGCATGCCGTAGTTGAGATACACCAGCGGTGCCGTCACATCGCCGTCGCCCTGGAAGGCGACGTAGGCGGGCAATTGACCGGCGGTGCGTGAGGACGTCTCGTCGCCCGGCACAGGGCGCTCGGTGAGCGTGGCTTTGAAGGGGGAATCGCCCAGCAATTCCAGCCCGATCTCGAGCGGCGTGGGATACAACACCTCGAAGGTCTCGATCTTCGCGTCCCAGCCCCACTCGCGGAATTGCTTCAGCGTGAGCTCGGCGTTCACCAAGTTGTGCGGCGCGCCCACGTGGTTGGGCTCGGCGGCCATGGTCTTCATCCAGCCGCCCATCTCGGCCGGGTCGATCTGCGCATCGAAGCGCGCTTCCAGCGCAGGATCGGCGGTGGCGCTGCTCGCGAGTGCGGCGGCGATGGCGAGGACGAGCAGACGGGGTTGGCGCATCTGGTGATTCCTGTTGGTGTTATGTGGTGGAGGGCAGGCGGAGCTCAGCGCCGCGCCTCGAGCTCCTCCCAGCGGGCGTAGACCGTTTCGAGTTCCTTGCCGATTTCCGCAGCGCGGCGCGCGGCGTCCTGCATCGCGCTGCCTTTGAGCGCGGCCATACCTGCAAGCAGTTCAGACTGCTCCGTCTCCAAGGCCTCGATGCGCGCGGGCAGTGCCTCGAGTTCTTTCGTTTCCTTGAAGCTCATCTTCGCGCCGGCAGGCTTGCGTGCAGCCGCAGGCGCCGGTGTCGGTGCAACCGTGCGTGTGGTTTCAGCCGAGCGCTGATCCGCAGGCGCCGGACGCTGCGCGATCCAGTCGGTGTAGCCGCCCGCGTATTCCTGCCAGTGCCCGTCGCCCTCGGCCACCAGCGTCTGCGTGACCACGTTGTCGAGGAATGCCCGGTCGTGGCTCACGAGGAGCAGCGTGCCGGTGTAATCGGCGAGCGTGTCTTCGAGGAGTTCCAGCGACTCGATGTCGAGGTCGTTGGTCGGCTCATCGAGCACCAGCAGATTGGCGGGCTTGGCGAAGAGCCGCGCAAGCAAGAGCCGGTTGCGCTCACCACCCGAGAGCGTGCTCACGGGGCTTCTCGCACGCTCGGGCGGAAACAGGAAATCCGCGAGATAACTCATGATGTGCTTGCGGTTGCCGCCCACCTCGACCCAGTCGGAACCGGGGCTGATGGTCTCGGCAAGGGTACGATCAGGATCAAGCTGCGCGCGCATCTGATCGAAGTACGCGACCTCGAGTTTGGTGCCCAGGCGCACCGCGCCGCCCTCGGGCGCGAGCTCACCCAGAATGAGTTTGAGCAAGGTGCTCTTGCCGGCGCCGTTCGGCCCCACAAGACCCAGCCTGTCACCGCGGATGAGCCGCATCGAGAGATCGCGCACCAGCACGCGCCCACCGAAGGACTGGTGCACGTGCTCGAGCTCCGCCACCAATTTGCCTGAACGCTCGCCCGCATCCAGCGAGAGCCGCACATTGCCCAGGCGCTCGCGCCGCGCGGCGCGTTCATCGCGCAGACGTTCGAGCCGGCGCACGCGGCCTTCGTTGCGGGTGCGGCGGGCCTTGATGCCCTGTCGGATCCAGACTTCTTCCTGCGCCCAGAAATCATCGAATTTGCGGGCCGCGATTTTCTCGGCCTCGAGTTCGTCGTTCTTGCGCTCGCGGTAGGCCGCGAAATTCCCGGGATAGGAGCGCAGCCAGCCGCGATCGAGCTCCACGATGCGCGTGACCACGCGGTCGAGAAAGGCACGATCGTGGGTGATGAGGATCAGGCCCGGGAGTTTCTGCACCATTTCCTCGAGGAGCGCGATGGCGCCGATGTCGAGGTGGTTGGTGGGCTCATCGAGTAACAGGAGTTCGGGCTCCATCGCCATGGCGAGCGCGAGCGCCGCACGCTTGCGCTCTCCGCCCGAGGCGCTCGCAGGGTCTCCCTCTGCGCGCACCGAGAGTCGATGCAGGTATTCGTCGAGCCGCGCTTCCACACGCCAGCGCTCGCGCTCGTCGTGCATGTCATCGAGCGCGCCGCGCAGCACCAGGCTCTCGCGCATGGTCTCGGCGGGGGGCAGCACCGGCTCCTGCTCAACCAGCACCACGTGCACGCCTTCGCCGGTGCGCACGTCTCCACCGTCGAGCACCGCCTGCCCGGCGATCACGCGCAACAGCGAGGATTTGCCGCTGCCATTGCGCCCGATGAGACCCAGGCGCTCACCACGCATCAGCCGCAGGCCCGCGCCGTCCAGCAAGGGGTGCGAGCCGTAGGCGAGCTCGGCGCCCTCGATCTGCAATATCAAACTCATGGCGATGACCTGTAGACGGGCAGCTCGATGCGCGAAGGCTGCGCGGCGCTGGTGTGGATACGTTGACGCGCCGCCCTATAGGCTTCGGGCGGCGCGTCCATGATCGAGGACACCCATGTTTGCGGGTTCAGGTCATACAGCGGGAACCAGCTGCTCTGCACCTGCACCATCAAACGATGGCCGGGCAGGAAGGTATGGTTCGTCTCCGGCAGCGGAAAGCGGTATTCCAACGCACGGTTGGCCTTGATCGGCGTGGGCTGCTCTAGGGATTCACGATACCGCCCGCGGAAAATGTTCGCGGCAATCATGATCTGCATCCCGGAGCGCGCGGCATCTTCGGGATCCTGCCCGGGAAAAACGTCGATCAGCTTGACCACCCAGTCGCTATCCGCACCCGTTGTCTCGGCGTTCAGCACCACCTGCGGCGCGCCGCGAATGGTTAAGGGATTACCGAGCGGCGCGCTTTGCCAGGTCGCGTTGGAGTCGTCGTCGAACTGTTCGAACCCTCCGATGACCGTTTTGTAGACGAGCCCGAGCCGGCTGTCGCCGTCGGTTCTTTCCCCGGCTAGTCCGCTTGGCGCGTAGCCCAAGAGCACGCCGTTCGGGTTGAGAAGGCTTATGGCCTTATCTACGAGCTGCCCTGTGATGG
>CAIXOY010000475.1 GCA_903921135.1 uncultured Gammaproteobacteria bacterium | reverse complement strand
GGCAGCCCGGTGGCATGCGCCGTGGCAAATGCGGTGATCGACGTGCTCGAGAACGAACAGCTGCCCCAGAACGCCGTCAGCACAGGGGCGTATCTCGCCGCCGGCCTGCGCGAGCTGCAGCAGCGCCACGCGCTGATCGGCGAGGTGCGCGACAAGGGTCTCTTCATGGCGGTCGAACTTGTGAGCGACCGCAGCAGTCGCGCACCGGCAGGCACCGAGTCCGGCAGGCTGATCAACCTGATGCGCGAGCGAGGCGTGCTGATCAGCCGCCTCGGGCGCTTCGACAACGTGCTGAAGCTGCGCCCGCCGCTGCCTTTCGGGCGCGAGCATGCCGACATCCTGCTCGCCACCCTCGACGAATGCCTCGCCGCGTTATGAGCGAGACACACACGGATTTCTACGCGAGGGACGCCGCTGGTCAGGCGCAGTGCATGCGCGAGCTCGCGAGTGCCGCGCTGGCGCATTGGGGCCTCGCCGCCACCGATATGCACCTGATCAAGTACCGCGAGAACGCGGTCTTCCGGGTGGAGCTTGCAGACGGTCGACGCGTGGCGCTGCGCATCCATCGCCATGCCTACCACAGCGATGCCGAGTTGCACTCGGAGCTGCAGTGGCTGGACGCGCTCGCGGCCGCAGGCATCCCGGTGCCGCAGATACTGCCCGCACAAGACGGCGCACTGTTCCGGAACGTACAGGTGCCTGCGGTTCCCGAAGCGCGGCAAGTGGATATCTTCGCGTGGGTCGAGGGCAGGCAACTCGGTTCGGTCGAAGCCGGCGTGGAACTCGACCTGCCCACGGTGCGCGGCATCTACCGCACCATCGGCGCACTGGCCGCGCGCCTGCACGAGCACAGTGCACGCTGGGCTCTGCCCGAGGGTTTCGTGCGGCACGCCTGGGATGCTGACGGGCTGGCAGGAGCCACGCCGTTCTGGGGTCGGTTCTGGGAACTCGAACAGCTGAACGACGAGGAGCGCAGCCTGCTCGTACAGGCGCGCGATGCCGTTCACGCGGGGCTCTCGGCTTACGGTTCAGATCCCGCGAATGACGGCCGCTACGGGCTGATCCACGCCGACCTCGTCGCCGAGAACCTGCTGGTCGACGGTGCGGACGTGCGGCTGATCGATTTCGACGACGCAGGCTTCGGCTGGCATCTGTTCGAGCTGGCAACCGCACTCTATTTCGAGAGTGACGCGCCGCATTTCGAGACGGCCTTCGCTGCGCTGGTGGAAGGCTACCGCTCGGTGCGTGACTTGCCGGAGGCGCAACTCGCGCACATGCCGCTCTTCTTTGCGGCGCGCAGTTTCACCTACCTCGGCTGGATCCACACGCGCCCCGAGACCGAAACCGCACGTACGCTGGGGCCCATGCTGATCGACATGGCCTGCCGGGCGGCGCGGCGGTATCTGGGCTGACCCTCAGGCGCGCTGCCGCATACCTCACCATGCCCGGCCTGCAACTGCAGTATCGTGGCAAGGACACTCCGGACAGCAGGGAAGGCTGGTGGACCGATGAGCGACTCCGCCCCGCAAGAGCCCGCGCCTGCGCAACCCCAACCGGGCGCCCGTCACCGCCCGCAGCTACCCGCGACGCCGCGAGGCTGGCTGCGCTGGCTGCCCGGCCTGCAGATCCTGCGCGAGTACCAGATCGGCTGGCTGCGGCATGACGTCATGGCCGGACTCGCCCTGACCGCCGTGCTGGTGCCGGTAGGCATCGCCTACGCCGTCGCCTCCGGCTTGCCTGCGATAAGCGGCTTGTACGCCACGATTTTCGGCCTGCTGGCCTATGCGGTCTTCGGGCCGAGCCGGGTTCTGGTTCTGGGCCCGGACTCTTCGCTGGTTGCCCTTATTCTCGGCGTGGTGCTGCCCTTGTCGGGTGGCGATCCGGCACGCGCCATGTCGCTCGCCGCGATGCTCGCTCTGGTGTCCGGAACGATATGCGTACTTGCGGGCAGCCTCCGTCTCGGCTTCGTGACCGAGTTGCTCTCGAAACCGATCCGTTATGGCTACATGAACGGCATCGCGCTGACGGTGATCGTCAGCCAGCTACCCGCCTTTTTCGGCTTCAAGATCGACTCCGCCGGCCTGTTGCAGCAGGCATGGGCATTTCTGGAGGCGCTGGCGCAGGGCAGGACCAACCTCGTTTCCCTCGGGCTGGCCTGCGGCACCTCGCTGGTGATTCTCGTGTTCCGGCGTCGCACGGGCATACCGGGTGTGCTCCTTGCCGTGGCGGGCGCGACCCTGCTGAGCGCATTCCTGGAGGAGACGCTGCGCGCGGGCGTCGACGTCGTGGGTACACTGCCTCAGGGCTTGCCGGCGATCCGCATACCCTTGATCCGTTTGGACGACATCGCGCCCGTGCTGCTCGGAGGCTTGGCGGTGGCGCTGGTGTCCTTTGCCGATACAAGCGTCCTGGCACGCAGCTATGCCGCGCGTACCGGCGACCTGCCCGACCCGAACCGGGAAATGGTGGGGCTGGGCGCCGCCAATCTGGCGGCAGGGCTTTTCCAGGGCTTTCCGGTCAGCGCGAGCGCATCGAGAACACCCGTGGCCGAAATGGCTGGCGCAAAGACACAGCTGACGGGCGTGGTAGGCGCTCTCGCCGTGTGCCTGTTGCTCGTACTCGCGCCCAGCCTGCTGGCGAGCCTGCCCCGTGCGACGCTGGCCGCGGTGGTCATCGCATCTGCCTGTGCGTTGGTGGAGGTCAGCGACCTGCGCCGCATCTACCGCATCCAGCAATGGGAGTTCTGGCTCTCGATGGGCTGCTTCGCGGGCGTGGCGCTCTTCGGCGCGATCCCGGGAATAGGACTCGCCATAGTGGCTGCCGTCATCGAGTTCCTGTGGGACGGCTGGAGACCGCATTTCGCAGTGCTTGGCCGCGTCGAGGGCATGAAGGGTTACCACGATCTCAAGCGCTACCCCGATGCGCGCCAGGTGCCGGGGCTGTTGCTGTTTCGCTGGGACGCGCCCTTGTTTTTCGCCAATGCCGAGTTGTTCCAGTCGCGTGTGCTGGAAACAGTGGACGCATCGCCAACACCGGTGCGATGGCTGGTGGTGGGCGCCGAACCGATCACCAGCGTTGATGTCACAGCCGCCGACGTGCTGGATGATCTGGACCGCATCCTGCGCGCGGCAGGCATCGAGTTCTGCTTCGCGGAAATGAAAGACCCCGTGAAGGACAAGCTCAAACGCTTCGGCCTGCACACCAATCTGGGCGAAGAGCGCTTCTTTGCCACCATCGGCGAGGCAGTGAACAGCTATTTGGAGATGCACGCCGTGGACTGGGTCGATTGGGAAGACCGCGCATGAGCAGGCGGCCCCCATCAGCCGTGTGATACCGCATCAACGGCACACTGGCCGCGCGCCACCTCAGAGCGGCGAGCGCGCGATCGAGAGCAACTCCTTTGTATCGATGGTGGACGCACGGCGCTGGATGTCGGCGGCATAGCGCGGCGCGAGCGATTTCGCTTCGGGCAGGAGTTCCTGGAACGTGGACTGGAGCAAGGCCGTGCTCATCTGTCGCCCACCCGCGTAATAGCGATCGGCCACGCGCCCCAGGGCCCAGGTGCTCGCGAAGCTCATCCCCGAACTCGCGGCCTGCCGGCCGACCGAGCGCCCAAGCCCGCCGAGCACGCTGCCCAGCACGCCGCCGAGGAGCTTCCGCCCCACCTGCTCCAGATACTGCGAGCCAAGGCCCACACCGACGGTGGCGATGAAATCCTTCGCCTGGCTCGCATCCATCGGGTAGCCGTAGGAGCGCCCGATGCGATACACGAGCCGCACCTGCAACGGGATTATGGCGAGCGTCGAGAGCGACTCGGGCAGCAGCTCCAGCGCGGCGTTCAGGATCGATGCGTCGAGGACCATGCGGTCCATCTGATCGCGCGGGATGTCGCTTGCGCGAGGAAGACCGGCAGCAAGCTGCGCGTCCGCCGTCGCAGCCTGGCTGGTCGGCAGCGGCTGCGGTGCGGCTGGCGCAGATGTTGGTGTGACCGCGGCCGACAGTGGTGCAGACGGCGCGATGTCCGCGCTGGCGGCGATGCCCTCCGCACGCTCGGAAAACGCCGCTGCGCTCGAGCCCGCGATGCCCAGCGCAACGGCGAGGCGCTCGAGGAAAGCGCGCTCCGCGGGGGTCTGCACGCCATCGGCATCGCAGACGCCCACCGCCATCTCGTAGGCGAGCGAACGCGCCTCGGGTGACACGAGCCTTGCCGCAAGGGCTTCGGGCTCGGGTTTCTTCAGAAGCACCTCTCGGTACAGCGCGGCGAGATTCAGCCCCCCTTCACTGTCCAGTGCCTCGGCGACATCGCGGATCGCCGCGCGCTCGCGCTCGTCCTTCGTGCCATCGGCAAATGCGGCCACAAGGGCGATGGCGAGGATGGCTTCCTG
>CAIXOY010000474.1 GCA_903921135.1 uncultured Gammaproteobacteria bacterium | reverse complement strand
CCCGGAACGCGGCTGTCCGTGCCCATGACGGGTGGCGGTTGGCTCGGCTCGCGGGGTGTCTCGCCCGCACCGGGCGCCTGCGGACCCTCGCCACCCTGAGGCGGGTCGCGGGTGCCATCGCCCGGCCCATGCTGGCCATGCCCGTCTGGCTGCCCGTCGCGCGGGGGCTGCCCGTCGCCGCGCGGACCTTGCCCATCTCCCCGCGGGCCTTGTCCATCACCACGCGGGCCACCGTCCCCGCCTCGGGGAACGTTCGGAGGCTGGCCATCGCCGTACTGTCCGCGACCACCGTCGTCGTGACGATCCCGCGGCGGGCGGCCCGGAACGGGGTCACGCTCATCGCGGTAGCGGTCGTAGACGCGCTGATGGCGGTAAGGAACGCCCTTGCGATGGCGGTACTCATGCTCCCAGCGATAGCGCGGCGGGGGCGGGTGACGGTAGTAGAAGGGCGGTACCTCCACGATGCGGACATAGCGGTCGCGCCAGTCGTAGTGGCTGAAAAAGAAGCCGTGTCCCACGACGATCGACGGGCCCCAGAAAAATCCGCTGTATCCCGAGTAATAGCGATAGCCCGTCCACGGAGACCAGCGCACGGGCTGATAGTCGGGCCACCACCAGCTGCCGTAGATCAGCGTCGGATCGTAATAGGGGACGTAGACCACGTCGGGGTAGCGGTTACGCACGATGATCGTGCGCTCCTCGCGCACCACCTGCACGTGCTCCGTTTCTTTCAGGTTGCCCGCTTCGTCGGCGCGTTTGCGCAGGGCCTGGACGGTGTCCATCACCTGCTCCTGCTGCGCGAGGAAGGCGTCACCCAGACGGCGCGTCCAGTCCAGGTCCTGGTCCATGCGGTCGAGGATCTGGGGGAAAGCGAGCATGGCCTTCACGCTGGGATCCCAGGGCCGATCCTTGGCCGCGCGCACCGCGTCCTGGCCTTTGAGCTCCGGGTGCGCACGGGCGAAGCGTGTCGCCTCCACCACCTCGAGCGGGTAGGTGGCGGCCATCAGCACCTGGGAGAGGAGCTCGTCGGGATACAACGCGACAGGCGCGAGCATCTGGTCGAGCTCGGCCTGGGTGAACAGCGGGACGTCCTCAGGTTCGGCGGGCTCGGCGGCCCGCACGAAGACGGAGAAGACGAGGAGGAGCGAGGCGAGAAGGCGGGTCGTGAAGGTGATCACACACTTTTCCTGGCCGGTCGGAATGCCGGACCCGTGAGGTGGAACGGCAGGATCGGGCGCTGGTTGACAGAGCAGGGCATCAACAGCCGGTCAAAGGGGTGAAACGTGTCGGGGACATGGCCCCCTCCTACGCGGGCAGCCACACCACGGGCTCCGGGCTTGCAAGGCCTTCGACGCGCTCGGCGTACACGGCTTCGATGCGGTCGCGCTTGAGCTTCAGGGTGGGAGTGAGCATGCCGTTCTCGATCGTCCACGGTTCCGGGCACACCAGAATGTGGTCCAGCCTCTCGTGGCTCTCGAGCCCCGCGTTCACCCGCTCTCGCAGGGCGCGCAGGGCGGCATCCGCGGCCACGCGGTTGCCCGCGCCGGGCGCGAGTACCACCAGCGCGAGCGGCTGTCGCCGGCCGCTGCCCATCACGCAGACCTGCTCGATCAACGGGCAGGCGGCGAGCTCGCTCTCGATGGGCACCGGCGACACGTACTTGCCTTTACCCGTCTTGAACTGCTCCTTCACCCTGCCGATGATCCGCCAGGCACCGTCCGGGCGCACTTCCCCCAGATCGCCGGTCCGGAACCAGCCGTCCACGAAAGCAGCCGCAGTAATGTCAGGCGCCTTGTAGTACTCCCTGAACACGGCATCGCCGCGGATCAGGATCTCGCCCTCCCCGGAGAGCTTCATCTCGACACAACCCAGCGGGTGACCGATGGTGCCGGTCCAGTCGCGTCGATACGGCTGGTTGGAACAGGAAAGACCTGTGGTCTCGGTCATGCCCCAGCCCTCGCTGATCGATATCCCCACGCGGTGATACCACTCGAGCAAGGCCGGCGCGATAGGTGCTGTCCCGGATCCGAAGAGCCGCGCACGATCGAGGCCCATGGCGCGCCGGATCCGCGCTGCCACCAGACCGCCCACCAGCGGCACGCGCAGCAGGAGCTGCAACCGCTGATCGGGCATCTTCGCCAGAACCTGCGCCTGGAAGCGCGTCCACAGACGGGGCACCGAGACGAAGGCCGCGGGGCGCACGTGCCGTAGATCATCCGCGAAAGTATCGAGGGACTCGACGAAAAAGACCTCGATGTCCTGACCGAAGGAGGTGTGCTCCACCACCGCACGCTCGGCGATATGCGCAAGCGGCAGATAGGAGATGACACGGTCGCCAGGGCGGGGATCCGCACGCAGGCGTGTGTGGAACGCAGAAGCCGCCATGTTCCGGTGCGTCACGGCCACGCCCTTCGGCGTACCCGTGCTGCCCGAGGTGTAGACCAGCGTGAACAGGGCCTCGGGGTCGGGCTCTGCGATGCTCGCGAGCGGTGCATGACGCTGCAGCCAGTCTTGCCAATGCTGCTCCGCGCCCGCCGTGGGGTAAGGCATCGCGATGCGCAGCACGCCCGCGGGAATGCCCTCCTCGGCTGCGGCGGTGTCGTCCAGCTTGCCCAGAAACACCGCCTTCGACTCGCTGTGCTCCATCACGTAGCGGATCGTGCCGGCCGCGGCCGTGGTGTAGATCGGCACGCTCACCAGCCCGGCCATGATGATCGCCAGGTCGACGATGAACCACTCGGCGCAATTCTTGGCGAGGATGGCCACACGATCACCGGGCGCGTAACCCTGCGCGAGCAGGCCGGCGGCGATGCGGCGGGCCTGTTCGTCGACCTCCCGCCAGGTGTAGCTGCGCCAGACCCTCTCGACCGGCTGGTGTAGGTAGGGCTGGTCGGGGTGCCGGGCAAGATGATCGGCGAGCAGTTCGAGCGGATCGGGGTAATGGTGATTCACGCGGGGGTCGACTCCGGTGGGGGCTTCAGATTGCCCGATCAGACTGGCTGGCCGGAAGGGCCGGGCTCAAAAAAGACCTTGTCGGCGCGTCCTGCCAGCGGGCGGCGCGTCCGCTGCGAATCGGTCTACACTCGCGCCATCCCTTCCCGCGCTGGATGTACCCCATGACGCCCCGATTCCGCACCGCGATCACCCTCCCCGGACTGGCAGGCTCCGTGACCGACGCGATCGCGCTGGCCCGTCGCGCGGAGAGCGCCGGTTTTGACGATCTGTGGCTGGCCGATGCGGGCGGGATGGACGCACTCACGCTGGCCGCGCTGCTCGCCCAGAGCACCAGCCGCGCGCGCATCGGCATCGCGGTGGTGCCTGCATACACCCGCACGCCCGCCGTGCTGGCAAGCACTGCCTCGACCATCGCGCAGGCCTCGCACGGGCGTTTCGTGCTGGGCCTCGGCACCTCCAGCCACACCATCATCGAAGGCTGGCACGGCCTGAAGCTCGACCGCCCGCTCACGCGCATGCGCGAGACGGTCACGCTGCTGCGGCAGATCTTCGCGGGCGAGAAAACCCGCTTCACGGGAGAGACCGTGAGCAGCCACGGCTACCGGCAGGAAGCGGTGCCCGGCGGCCTGCCGATCCACCTTGCGGCGCTGCGGCCCGGGATGCTGGAGCTCGCAGCCGAGCTCGGAGACGGCGTGATCCTGAACCTCTTCCCGCGGAGCGCGCTTGCACGCATCCGCGAGCACATCGTGATCGGCGCGACACGCGCCGGCAAAGATCCGGACACAGTCGAGGTGGTGTGCCGTCACCAGATCGCGGTGACCGAGCGGCCGGCCGAGGCGCGCGAGCTCTTCCGCCGCATCTTCGCGTCTTACTACTCCACGCCCGTGTACAACCAGTTTCTGGCGTGGTGCGGTTTCGAGGACGCAGCACGCGAGATCCGCGAAGGCTGGGCCAGTGGCGACCGCGCGCGCACGGCTGCGGCACTGCCCGACAGCCTGGTCGACGAAATCGCGATCATCGGCACGCGCGAGGAATGCCAGCTGCGGGTGCAGGAATACGCGCAGGGCGGCATCCACACGCACGTGGTGAGCTGTCTGGGTTTCGAGGCCGATGTGGTGGACGCGACCTATCAGGCGTTCTCGGCGGAGCACTTCCGCTTCGCGGGCTGAGGCGCCTCAGCGCAGCTCTCGGGCTGCGAGCTCGGCGTCGAGCTCTGCCATCCGCACGCCGGGTGGCGGAGCCCAGGCCGTCAGCCAGTGGTACATCAAGGGCACCACGAGCAGGCTGAGGAGCGTTGAGACAATCACCCCCGCCACAACCACGACACCGATCACGAAACGAGACTCGGCGCCCGCCCCCGCCGCGAGCACCAGCGGCACCGCACCCATCACGGTGGTGACGGACGTCATGACGATGGGCCGCAGGCGCAGCACGGAGGCATCGAGCACGGCATCTTCCCGCGAGACGCCCTGTGCACGGAGCTGATTGGCAAACTCGACGATCAGGATGCCGTTCTTCGCGGCCAGCCCCACCAGCATGATGATCCCGAT
>CAIXOY010000473.1 GCA_903921135.1 uncultured Gammaproteobacteria bacterium | reverse complement strand
TGGTGGTTGCTGGCCCTGTGGGTGAGCGTCCTGTCCGGCATTGTCGGGGGCAAGGTTTTCCTCTTTAGAGCGCCGTGGCTTCGTCGTTTCTATCTCATCGTTCTGGCCTATCTGGTATGCCTGCTGTTGTTCTGGATCGTGCCAAGCGGTGTCGTCAAAACCGCGCTGCCGTCTGAGGTGGAGATATTTACCAGATACGGTCTTCCCGTTCTTTTCATTACGTTGGCTGCGATGCCGGCGGAGCCGGACTCTTCAGAAACGCCCCAGATTGTCGATTTCTTCTACGCCACCATGCTTTTTCTGTTGCTGGTGGTGCTGATACTCGGGGCTTTTGCCTTCATGCAGATCGGCAATATTGCGTACGCGCCAGCGTTGACATTCAGCTTGTTGGTCATCGCCGGCGTGCTGCTGACTCTGTCGGTAGTCTGGAACCCGCGCGCCGGCTTCAACGGCCTCTCGATGTATTTCTCGCGCTACCTGCTGTCGATCGGCATGCCCTTCGAGCAGTGGTTGTTCATTCTGGCGGAGTTGTCGCAGATCGAGACCAAGCCGGAGCGGTTCATGAAAGTGAGCTTCCCCCGCAATTTCGTCTTCCATGAGTAAGTCGATAGGATGACGAAACGGGAGGAAACTGATGTTCAAGATACCGAAGCAGGAATACACGGCGGAGTTCAAGGAACTGGCTGTCAAGCGGGTGAAGGGTGGGCAGGGAGTCGGTCCGGTAGCACGGGAGTTGGGGCTGGTCGAGCAAACGCTGCGCAACTGGGTCAAGGCCGCCGAGCGTGGCCAGTTGAACCCTCCTGGCGCGAAGGTCATCACGCCGGAGCAGATGGAACTGTCGCGCTTGCGGGCGGAGAACGCCCGGTTGCGGATGGAATGCGAAATTCTAAAAAAAGCGACGGCGTACTTCGCGAAAGATGTGCTGTGAAGTACGCCTGGATTGACGCACAACGGAAGACGTATCCGCTACCGGCGATGTGCGCGACGCTGGCGGTGAGTGCCAGCGGCTATCAAGCCTGGAAGCGAGGCGGCGCACCGAACCGCAAGCGCCTGGCTGACGCCCAGATGCTGGCGCTGATCCGCGCTATTCGCGCTGAACTCAAAGGCGCCTACGGTTCGCCCAGGATGGTGAAGGAAATTCGGGGGCGCGGATTTCCGGCCGGCAAGGAACGCGTCGAACGGTTGATGCGCGAGAACAACATCCGTGGCCGGCACAAGCGGCGCTTCAAGGCGACGACGGACTCCAAGCATGCGCTGCCAGTGGCGCCGAACCTGTTGAATCGGAACTTCAGGCCGGTTGCTCCCAATCAGGCCTGGACGGCCGATCTGACCTACATCTGGACGGCAGAAGGCTGGCTGTATCTGGCCGTCGTGCTCGATCTGTTCAACAGGGAAATCGTTGGTTGGTCGATCAAGCCAAGGATGACGACGGACATCGTCATGGATGCGCTGACCATGGCTTGGTTCCGCAGGAAGCCGGCGCCGGGTCTGGTTCATCACTCTGACCGAGGAAGCCAATATGCAAGCCACGCCTTTCAGGCGCGGCTGAAGGATTACGGCATGGTCTGCTCGATGAGTCGCAAGGGTAACTGCTGGGACAACGCGCCGACCGAGAGCTTCTTCAATAGCTTGAAAAATGAGCGCGTACATGGCACGCGCTACGGTACACGCGCCGAGGCGGAGGCAGACCTGTTCGACTACATCGTGCCGTTCTATAACCGGAAACGTCTCCATTCCACGCTTGGCTACGCCTCGCCGGTCGCGTTCCTGGAAAACTGGATCAGTGCTCAGCATGAGAAGAAATTGGCGGCATAATGCCGATGGGTTGGAAGACGAAAAACCGAGGGAAGCTCACTGAGATCCACCGGCGAAAAACAGCGCCAGCGAGACCACAAGGCCCAGAAACCAGTCCTTCTTCCAGAATCCCGACTTCATGGGT
>CAIXOY010000472.1 GCA_903921135.1 uncultured Gammaproteobacteria bacterium | reverse complement strand
CGTGATGCTCTTCGTCATCTGCGTGCATCTCGAATACCTTTCCTTCATAAGCGCGTTCATGTGGGAACGACTGGGGTTCTTCTCCAGCGCCGAAGGCTTCGTGGGCCTCTCCGGCGTGGTGCTGGGGATGGTCTACAGACAGAAACTGGGCAAGGACGGCTTTCGCGCCTGTGCCTTGCGCATCTGGCACCGTGCGCTGCAGCTCTGGCGCGTGAATGTCTTCGTGATCGCGAGCATCCTGCTGCTGCGCGCCCTGCCATGGCCCGATACCTTCGTGCTCACGCATTGGCAGCCGGCCACGGGCGGGCAGGGCTACGATCTGTTTCCGCCCGAGGGCACGGTGTGGTGGCAACTCCTGAAGCAGACCCTGCTGCTGCAGATCGGGCCGCACCAGTTCCAGGTGATGGGGCTGTATGTGCTGGTGATCGCAGGGGCGCCAGCCGTGCTGTGGGGGCTGCACCGGGGCTACTGGCAGGGCGTGCTCTTCGCGAGTCTCTCGGTGTATCTGCTGAATCTGTGCTTTGGCCTGCGACTGGGCCCGCTCAAATCCGAATACGCCTTCCCCGCGCTGTCCTGGCAACTGCTGTTCTATGCCGGCATGGTGGCTGGCTTTCATCACAGGGCGGTGTTCGGGTATCTGGCGGGCCCCGCTGGCAGAGGCTTCGTGATGGCGGCCACGGCGGGTGTCTTTTTCTTCATGCTTGCCGCACTGGGCAATCCCGGCACTGCCTTCTGGCCTTGGCCGCTGCCATGGCGCTATGAGCCTGCGTTCTTCCAGCACGTCTATGACACCTGGCTCGCGAAGGAGCGGCTCGCGCCTCTGCGTTTGCTGAACAACCTCTGCTTCTATGTGGCCTTCTTCGCGCTGCTGAGCCGTCAGTGGGAGCGCTGCAACCGCTTGCTCGGCTGGCTGCTGGTGCCTATCGGGCAGGCATCTCTCTATGTGTTCATCTGGCATGTGTACATCGTGCTGCTGGTGGCGAACACACCGCTTGCGGCGTTGCACAACCCCGTGCTGAACACTCTGGTCCACGCGGCGGCCGTGCTGCTTCTGTGGTCGATGGTCCGTACGCGCTTCCTGTTCGCCTGGGTGCCCCGCTGAGCCTGTCGCTCTTGCGGAGCTTGTCCATGGGCCGCAGCCCTGTGCCGACTGTCATCCTTGTCATGCGGCTGACCGTTCCAAAGCATTGACAGTGCCCCACCCGAATGGACTAGAGTCCGGCTGCTTCGGCAGGCAACGGTTGCCTGACCGGGGTGGGTGAGAAAAACCGTAGATAACCTTTCAAGCGGCCAGGAGTATCAGACCTATGCGACAAACGACCCCCCGTCTCAACCGCCTTGCGCTCGCGATCGCGATCGCAGCCGGCGGCACCGCCATTCCGGCAGCCTTCGCGCAGGACAGCGCCGGTGGCCTCGAGGAAATCCTCGTCACGGCACGCAAGCGCGAAGAGAACATCCAGGACGTTGCTATCGCTGTTACCGCACTCAGCCAGAGCGAAATCGACCGCACCTTCGCCCGTGACCTGAAAGACCTCGCCAGCATGGCGCCCAACCTGGTGATCGACGACACCTCGCAGGGCCCCGGCGGCGTTGCAGCTATCTATATCCGGGGCGTTGGTGTTGCCGACGTTGAAAAGAGCTTCGACCCGGCAGTGGGCGTGGTCATCGACCAGGTGTTCATCGGTGCCAACACCGGCGCCATCCTGAAGAGCCTCGACATTGGCCGTATCGAAGTGCTGCGCGGCCCGCAGGGCACGCAGTTCGGCCGTAACACGATCGGTGGTGTCATCAACGTAGAGCGCACCAAGCCCACGGGCGAGTTCGGCGGCAAGATCCGCGCGGGCTACGGCGACTACGACACCTACAACGTCGAAGGTCTGGTCAACTTCCCCGTCACCGATACCCTGGCTGCCAAGCTCACGGCTTCCAAGCGCGAGCAGCAGGAAGGCTACTACGACAACGTCACCACCGGTGACGATGACGGTCAGGAGGACTACGAGCAGTTCGGCGTGAACCTGCTCTGGTCGCCCAACGACGACATGGAGCTCGAATACACCTACAACTACGAGAACACCGATCAGGATACGCCGCCGCTGCTGAACAACGGCCAGCAGCGTCACCTGTTCTGCTCGGCGTTCAACTACTGCGCGCCCTCGCTCGAGTCCACCATCACGGGTGACCGCTACAAGGTGGCTCGCAAAGCCAT
>CAIXOY010000471.1 GCA_903921135.1 uncultured Gammaproteobacteria bacterium | reverse complement strand
GGGCCATGCCCGCGACAGCAACCCGGGTAGCCCGCCCCGGGCGCGTGGTTCCGGAAACGCGGCTCAGCCCTGCACCGACCGTACGATATAGCTCCCGGATTTCCCGTCCAGCTCCAGTTCCAGCAACTGGCGTGACTGCAGCTCTTCCAGCATCGCCGCAAAGGTCCGGAAGCCGTGATAGCGCTCGTTGAAGCCGGGTTTGAGCCGCTTCAGCGTCTGCTTGACCATCGAGGCCCAGACCTTGTCTTCCTGTCCGCGCTCGTTGAAGAGGTCCTCGAGGGTGGCCATCACCATGTCCAGGCCTTCCTGGCGGCGTTCGTCTTCGGGCGCGGTGTCGGTGCGTGCTGCGGGCGTCTCTGCGGCGGCCGTCTCCGCAGGTGATTCGGCCTCTGTTGCCGACGCGTTCTCGCTCACTGCGGCGCCTTTGCCCGAGCGTCGTCGCGAGCGGCTGCGCTTGGCGGCGGGAGCGGCGGCAGGTGCAGCGGGGGGCTCTTCCGCGGCGGGCGCTGGGGCGGGCACCGCCTGTTTCTCTTCTGCCGCAGGCTTCTCCGCGCGCTTGCGCCCGCGGCGTGGCTGCCCGCCGGGTTCGCGCACCAGATCGTCGTAGAAGATGAACTCGTCGCAGCCCGAGATCAGCAGGTCGGAGCTCGAGTTCTTCACGCCCACGCCGATCACGGTCTTGTTGTTCTCGCGCAGCTTGCTCACCAGCGGCGAGAAGTCCGAGTCACCGCTGATCACCACGAACACATCGACGTGGGATTTGGTGTAGCAGAGGTCGAGCGCGTCCACGACCATGCGGATGTCAGCGGAGTTCTTGCCGCTCATGCGCACGTGCGGGATCTCGATCATCTCGAAGGATGCTTCGTGCATGGCGCGCTTGAACTCCTTGAAGCGCTCCCAGTCGCAGTAGGCCTTCTTGACGACGATGTTGCCCTTCAGCAGCAGTCGCTCGAGCACCTTGCGGATGTCGAAGGCGGGATAGCGCGCATCACGCACGCCGAGCGCGACGTTCTCGAAGTCGCAGTAGAGCGCCATGTTGCGCGTGCCGGTCTTGTCGTTCATGGATTCGTTCCGTGGAAGCCGGAAAACACTCCGGCGTGATTCAGCCCAGCCCGAAGAAGCTGCGGATGCGGGCAAGCAGATCGAGGTGGTTCGCGTGCGGCACCGCGGTGACGGCGGCGTCCCGGCGCAGAGCGTCCAGTTCTGCAGCGCGTGTCACCAGCACGCGCGAGAGTTCCTGTGCGATGTCGGGGCGCGCCTGTATCACGCCCTGGAAGCCCGCCTTGTCGAGGCGGTAGCACTCGAGATCTGTCACGGCGCAGACGGTGGCCGAGCGCGGCTCGCCCGTCAGCATGCCGCGCTCACCGAAGATGTCGCCCGCGCCCATCGTCGCCACCCGGGTGCGCTTGCCGTTCAGTTCATCGACGATCTCTGCTTCGCCGTTGATCACCAGATACAGCCAGTGCGCCACCGCGCCCTTGCGGGTGACAACGTCGCCGGCAAGGAATGGCGCGTGCACCAGGTGCGCCGAGACGATCTGCTTCTCCTGGTCCGAGAGGGTCGCGAATAGCGGTACGCGAGAGAGCGCTCGCAGGCGACGCGACTGCTCTTCGCCTGCCAGCGTTTCGCGGCGCTCGGCGTCCTCTGCCAGCACAATCCGCTCCTCGCGGCGCGTCGAAGTGCGGATGCCGGCGCGCTCCAGTCCTGCAAGCGCATGGGCGCGCACCCGCGAGTCGGTCGGGTCGTCTTCGCGCGCGTCGCACAGCCAGTAGCGCAGTGCGTAGCGGCCGCAGCCCTCGGTCATGTCCATCAGCACGGCGCTGGGCTCCGGGTCCCGCGCCACCAGCGGGATCTCGGCGTCCATCACAGCGCGCTGCAGCACCTCGCAGACGCGGGTGGGCGGCGCTGCGGCCTCCACTGCGAACCAGACCCAGCGGCGCCAGCGCATCTCGGGGTCGCTGCGCGACCCCATCACCATGAAGCGGTTTTTCATGAGCATGCTGTTGGGTACATAGACGGTTTCGCGGTTGCGCGTCTCGATGGCGGTGAAACGCCAGCGCACATCGCTCACGCGGCCACGCACGCCGTCGATGTCGACCCAGTCGCCCACGCGCATTGAGCCGTCGAGTTGCAGCACGAGGCCACCGAGGATGTTGCCCAGCGTGTCCTGCATGGCGAAGGCGATCACGCCGGTGATCACAGCCGAGGTGGTGACGAGGCTCGCGAGGTTCACGCCCACGATGCCGAGCCACACCAGGCCCCAGAACACCAGCACGCCCGCGCCGCAGAGATCCTCCACGATCCGCACCACCCGCACGCCCATGGCGGGCAGCAGCAGGTGGAAAAGCATGAGCATGCCAAGGCGCACCATCGACACACCGGCCAGGAGTGTTGCGGCGTGGTGGGCGATGTCTGCCGTACGCGCGGCCGACAGTGCGGTTGCCGAGATGGCGGTCCCTTCGGCCAGCGCACAGGCGACCAGCAGCATGAGCACGTGGCTGACGGCGCGTCGTTGCGCGGGCCGCAGCGCGCGCAGCAGAACCGACAGCAGCAGGCCCACACCGATGCAAAGCAGAACTTCCGTGCGGAACG
>CAIXOY010000470.1 GCA_903921135.1 uncultured Gammaproteobacteria bacterium | reverse complement strand
TCCATCATGCCGTCTCCTCCGGCCACCTCTGCAAAGTGCTCTTCATGTCGTCCGGCTGCGCACCGTTGCATGCACATCGCCGCCCGCCAGGCACGCAGGGCGCGAGCTGATGCAGGCCTTCGCGACAGCGCGACATGGCGAACTCGGGCGTTACTGGGCGTTCTTCTGGCCGCTCGCGCTCGGTGCTGTGTTCCTGCTGGCGGGGCAGCAGGCCTACAACGGCGTGCTGGCGCGTGCCGGTAGCGCCGGGCGCGAACTCGCGATCTACGCCTGCGCCGCGGGTGTGTTTTTTTTCTTCGACATCGGCACCGCGTTCATGCCGAACATGGTCACGGTCTACGCGCGCTCGGCGGCGGCGCGGGCACGGGTGTTCCGTTTCTGCGTGGCGGCGGGCGTGTTGCTCGGTTTGCCGGTGTTGCTGATCGGGGCGACGCAGGCAGGTGCCGCGCTGCTCGGCATGGTCTATTCACTTGATGCGCAGATGCTGCGCTCGGTGCAGTCCTATCTGGTGCTGCTCTCCGGGCTGGTGCTGCTGCACGCGGTGCAGCACTACCACAACGGTCTGCTGATCCTCGAGCAACGCACCACGCTGGTCTCGGTGATTGGCGTGGTGGCTGTGGGCATCAGCGTTGCGGTGGCGCTGTACGGACTCCGGAACGGGTGGTCTGCGGTGCGGCTGGTGGTGGCGGCTGAATGGTCCGGGGGTGTCTTCAAGCTGCTGGCGCAGTATCTGGTCTCGCGCGGGATGAGGGCCACCTTGCCTGCGCCCGCAAGCGCGCAGGGAGCGCCCCGCTGGCGCGAGCTCTTCGCGTTCTTCTGGCCGGTGTGCGTCTCGGGCATGACCTTCGGCATCAGCCGTCCGCTCGTCTTCGCCTTCGTCGCCCGCGTGCCGGACTCGGTGATGATCATCGCCGCCATGCGGGTGGCGATGGATTTCATGCTCCTCTACCAGAGCGTGGTGAACCAGTTCCGCCATTTCTTCGCCACCTTCGGCGTCGACGAGCTTGCCGGGAAGCGCCGCTTCATGGCGATGGTGGCGATCGGCATGACCGGCGCGATGGCACTGGTGCTGATGATTCCGCCTGCGAGCGATGCCTTCTTCGCAGGCTTGCTGGGGCTTGATCCCGCGCTCTATGCCGCCGCTCACCACATGTGCCTGATCCTGCTGGTGGTGCCGGGTGTCCTCATGATCCGCAACTACTACCACGGCATCCTGCTCGCGCGGAAACTCACCTCCGCCATGGCAACCGGGAGCGCCGCACGCGTCGTGGCGATCGCCGGCACCTGCTGGCTGCTGCTGTACACCGGACAACTGAACGCAGGCACGGCGGTGCTCGGGATGATCGCGGGATTCGTGGCCGAGATGCTGCTCGCGTGGTGGGCCGTCAGGCGGCTGGGAGCCTGATACCGTCGGGGCCCAGCGTCACATCGTCCAGGCAGAGCAGGGTCAGCCTGCCGCGCTCGCCGAGGAAGGCGCCCGTCTCGATGAACAGGGCATTCGCCAGCAGCAGCGGGTCGCGCACCACCGTGTGGCCGTGGACGGTGAGGTCGATGCCGGTGACCGGCGGGTGGTTTTTCCTGCCGATGCGCTCCCGCCCCCAGAGCATCGCGCGGCTGTACTCGTCGTCCGCGTCCAGCTGTCCCACCATGCTCCAGTCGTGCAGCGGATACTCCGCGTGGCAAATGCCCACGCGCAGACCGCTCTTGTGGTGCAGCGTGATGGCATAGGGGAGTTCTTCCAGGAACACGGCCGCGGCGCGCGCGGCAGCGTTGGGAATCCAGCCATTCATGCCCCACTCGCCGCCGTTTTCCCGCCAGATATCGCTGATCCGCGTTCCCTCGCCGCGCACGCTGCGCAGCAGCATGTCCTCGTGGTTGCCGCGTACGGCATGGAACCAGTTCTCCCGCACGAGTTCGGCGGCGCCGGGCGAATCCGGCCCGCGGTCGACCAGATCGCCCACGCTGAACAGGCGATCACGCCCGGGAATGAAGCGGCGCGCCGACAGCGCTTCCTTCAGCGCGGACAGGTGCCCGTGCAGGTCACCGATGACGAAATCACGCCCGAAGCGGTTGGGCGGCACCACGCGGTGGAAGGGGATCATGCCTGCTCACCCGCGGATGCGGGCTGCTCGGCCACGCGCAGTTCGCGAGCGCTGCGCCACGCCAGACGTGCGGAGATCGCCAGCGCCGCCGCGCCGATGGCGATCACCATGCCGAGCCAGAAGCCTTCCACGCCCATCGCCTCCTGCCAGCGCGAACCGAAACCCAGCGCATAACAGAGCGGCAGGCCGAACATCCAGTACGCGAACACATCGATGGCCGAGCTCACGCGCGTGTCGCGGTAGCCGCGCAGTGCCATGCCGGCGCCGATCTGCACCGAATCGAACACCCGGTACGCCGCGGCGTAGACCAGCAGCACGGTGCCGAGTTCCCGCACCGCCGGGTCTGCCGTGAACAGTCCTGCGATCGGCTCGCGGAAACTGATGATCAACGCTGCCTGCAGCAGCGCGATCCCGATCAGCAGCTGCATGCCCGTGATGCAGACCGCACGCGCCGCCTGCGGATAGCGCCCGCCCATCTCGTGGGCCACACGCACCGACATTGCCTGCCCCACGCCGAGCGGAATCGTGAGCATCAGGCTGTCGAAGGTCATCGCCACGGCGTGGCCCGCGATGGCCTCGGTGCCGAGGCGCGACATGACGAGAGGCACGACTGCGAAGAAGCCGCCCACGGCGAGCAGCGAGAGGCCTATCGGCAGGCCGAGCGAGAGCGTCGCCACCATCAGTCGGGGCTGTGGCCGCTCGAAGGAGCGCCACAGCCCGAAGGCGGCGAGTGCCCGTGAGCGGATCGAATACAGCGTCCACGCGATCATCAGGAGCAGGAACGCGATCAGCGTTGCCCAGCCGCAGCCCGCGCCACCGAGTTTCGGCAAGCCGAAGAGGCCGTGCACGAGGACGTAGTTCATCGGGATATTGATCAGGAAGGCGCCGAGCATCAGCCACATCACCGGCCGGGTGAGCCCCAGCCCCTCGGCCGTGGTCCGGAAGGTGAGCGCAATGGGGATCAGCATCGCGCTGCCGATGGTGGGGTAGAGGTAGCCGGCAGCGATGCGTGCCACCTCGGGCGTGAGATCGAGGCGGGGCAGCAGCAGGATGGCCAACCAGATGAGCAGGCCCGAGAACAGCGCGAGCGGCAACGACAGCCACAGGCACTGCTGGAACTGCCGGCGGACGCCCTCGTGGTCGCCGCTGCCGTAGCGGTGGCCGATCAGCGCGCTGTTGGCGAGCAGGATGCCGAAGACCAGCAGCATCCCGAGGTCCCAGACGTAGTAGCCGATCGTCACGGCAGCGAGATCATCCGTGCCGGCGTGCCCCGCGATGATCACATCTGTGACGCCCATGCCCATCACGGCGAACTGCCCGATCACCAGCGGGCCGGCCATACGCGCGAGCCGCTGGCCCTCTGCGCGCATCGATGTCCAGCGGGGGGCGTTCATGGGCTCAGGCCGCGGCGATCAGCGCCAGGGCTTCGGCGTGCAGTTCCGGGTTTGCGGCCGCGACCACGAAGCCCCCTCCGGAGGCGTCCTCCCCCCGGGGGCCGCTCACCACGCCACCCGCGGCGTGGATGACGGGGATCAGTGGCTGGATGTCGTAGGACTGCAGGTCCGACTCGACCACCAGGTCGACCAGTCCCAGCGCGAGCAGGCAGTAGGAGTAGCAGTCGCCGCCGAAGCGGGACATGCGCACAGCCGCCGACACCCGCTCGAAGGCCGCGATCTCCGGGCCGGAGCGGAACATGGAGGGGTGAGTGCAGTAGAGGATGGCATCTGCCAGGCGGGCATCCTGCCGGGCACGGAGGGGGCGTCGCTCGCCGCGGCGCTCGAACCAGCCCTCGGTGCCGCTGCCGGCGAAGGTTTCCTCCAGATAAGGCTGGTGCACGAGCCCCGCCACGGGCCGGCCGTGCTGACGCAAGCCGATCAGGGTGCCCCAGGCGGGGACGCCGCTGATGAAGGCCCGCGTGCCGTCGATGGGATCGATGATCCAGCTCCACTCGGAGCTGCCCGCATGGGCGCCGTGTTCCTCGCCGACGATCCCGTGGTCCGGGTAGCGCGCGAGGATCGCGGCGCGCAGCGCGGTCTCGATGGCGCGATCGGCCTCTGTCACAGGGTCGAAACGGCCGTGACTGCGCTTGTCGTCGATCTGCAGCGGGCGCCGGAAGTGTGCGAGAGCGATGCGGCCCGCCTCGGGCAGCAGCGATGCGGCGAATTCCAGAGCCTCGACGGCCAGCTGCGTCATGCGCGTGATCCCGGCGGGGTTCTCAGGGCCCCGGCACAGATCAGGCCTTGGGCCAGATAATAGGTGCCCATGATCAGGATGCCCGCGGCCGGCACGGGGTGCAGGAAGCGGTCGATCGCGAGCAGGGTGTCGGAGACCGCGAAACTGAATGCCCCGGCAAAGAGCATCAGGGGGCGGTCAGCGAGGGCGGCCCCACTGACCATGGCCGATATGGCGAGCATGTAGCCCCCCACGGGAAGTGCCATCTCCCCGGTCCCGGGGAGTATCTGCCAGGTCAGCAGCGCCGAGACGGGCAGGTAAGCCGCCACCAGCCACCAGCGACGTGCATCCGCGCCGCGGTTCCGCCAGAAGAGCCATGCATAGCTCAGTTGCGCCAGCAGGAAGCTCCCCAGCCCCGCCACGAACAGATCGCCCGCGAGCCCATCGAGATCGAGCAGCAGATCACCCAGCGCGGAGAACAGCAGCGCTGCCGTGAGCGGCCCGCGCCAGCTCGCCGCGGCTCCGGTCCAGGCCGCAAAGGCCAGAAGCAGGATGGGAGCGATCTTCAGGTGGGCGCCGAGGTAGCTCGAGTCAGAGCTGAAGAAAAACGTGTAACACACTGAAAAAGCAATGTATGCCGCAGCGGTTAGCATGCGATCAGGCCGCATCCTGCGCCTCCGTGAAGCGCCGCAGGTGCCAGTCGCTATTGCCGAACAGGGCTTCGATCACCAGCAGCCGCTTCACGTAGTGGCCCACGTCGAGGTCCTCCGTGACGCCTATCCCGCCGTGCAGTTGTATTGCTTCCTGCCCGACCTTGCGGGCGGCGCGGCCGATCCGGCTCTTGGCTGCCGATATCGCGCGCCGTGCATCACCTCCGTCGTCCGCGGTGAGCAGCGCCATCAGCAGGATAGAGCGGGCCTGCTCCACCTCTATGAACATATCGGCCATGCGGTGCTGCAGGGCCTGGAAGCTGCCGATCGCGGTGCCGAACTGGCGTCGGGTCTTGGTGTAGTCGACGGTTTTCTGCAGAAGCACGGTCATTGCACCCACGGCCTCGGCGCAGACCATCAGGGCCGCGCGGTCATGCAGGGCCACGAGGGCGGGC
>CAIXOY010000469.1 GCA_903921135.1 uncultured Gammaproteobacteria bacterium | reverse complement strand
TATTTCGAGAACAACGTGACCGGCACGCTCCGACTGCTCGAGTCGATGGGCCGCGCAGGCGTACGCCGTCTGGTGTTCAGTTCTTCCGCTACGGTCTATGGCGATCCCGCCAGCGTGCCCATCCGCGAGGACTTCCCCCTGTCTGCCAGCAATCCCTACGGGCGGACCAAACTTTTCATCGAAGACATCCTCCGAGACCTTCATCGCAGCGACACACGCTGGGACATCACGCTTTTGCGTTATTTCAACCCGGTGGGCGCTCACCCAAGCGGGCTGATCGGGGAAGATCCCGCCGGTATTCCAAACAATCTGATGCCCTATGTCAGCCAGGTAGCGGTTGGAAGGTTGGAGCGGCTCAATGTCTGGGGCAGCGACTACCCGACGCCCGACGGTACGGGTGTGCGGGACTATATCCACGTGGTCGATCTTGCACGCGGGCACCTGGCAGCGCTTGAGGCACAGGATGAAGCCGGTGTGCGCGCCTTCAACCTGGGCACGGGCCGGGGCTTTTCGGTGCTTGAAATGATTTCAGCCTTCGAAAAGGCAAGCGGACGCCCCGTACCTTACACGCTGGCCCCGAGAAGGCCCGGGGACGTAGCGATGTGTTATGCGGACGCATCTCTCGCACACCGGAAACTGGGCTGGGCTGCAGAGTTCGGGGTTGAGCGCATGTGTGAGGACACGTGGTGGTGGCAGTCGAGGAACCCGCGCGGCTACGTCTGAGTGATCCGAGGGACTGTACGAAGGTACGTACCTCTTCCTGCTCCTCCTCGGTAACCTCCACCGGTGTTGTTTTCCAGACCTATAAATCAGGAGCGCGTTCGCTATGGCCGCCATTTCGGGAACTGACACCGACGACACCCTTCAGGGAGGCCAGGACGGCGACACGCTACGCGGAGGCTCAGGGGATGACTCGCTCGTTGGCGCCGCAGGCGTTGATGTTGCCGAGTTCGGGGGGCAGTCATCGGACTACGAGTTCGACTGGATCGATGGCGCTCTGATCGTGAGGGACATCAACGGGTCTGATGGGGACGACGGCGCTGACCGTCTTGCCGGCATCGAGGTCTTGCGGTTTTCGGACAGGGAGTACGCGCTGGCGCCCGTTGACGAGTTCAGGGCCAACACGACGACTGCGGGGGATCAGTCGCAACCTTCAGTCGCCGCACTGGCCGATGGTGGATACGTCGCGGTCTGGAGTTCCTTTGCTCAGGATGGCGATGTGGCGGGCCTTGTTGCGCAACTGTTTGGCGCATCCGGATTGGCTTCCGGGCCAGAGTTCATTGTGAATGCCACTACGACGGGCAGTCAGGACTCATCGTCCCTCGCCCCACTCTCGGGCGGCGGATTCGTCGTTGCCTGGAATGGCGATGACACGGACCAGGAAGGCATTTTCGTGCGCGTATTCAACGGCGATGGCTCTGCGGCAAGCGGAGATATCGGCGTCAACGTTGTCACGGCCTCGGGTCAATTCGAGCCTTGTGTCGCGCCGTTGGCCACGGGTGGCTTCGTGGTCAGCTGGTTTTCAGACCGCCAGGATGGCAGCGGATGGGGCGTCTACGCGCGGATGTTCGCTGCGGACGGAACGCCACAAGGAGGC
>CAIXOY010000468.1 GCA_903921135.1 uncultured Gammaproteobacteria bacterium | reverse complement strand
GTTTCGCCTGGGCCTCGGCCTCGGATGCCATCGGGCGCAAGAACACCTATCACTGCTTCTTCGTGCTGGGCCCGCTGCTGTATCTCTCGTTGCCCTGGTTTGCATCAATGGCGGGCGGCGAAGTGTGGGCGCTGTGGGGTTTCTACGCGGCCACGCTGCTGATCTTCACGATGTACGGCGGTGGCTTCGCGACTATCCCGGCCTATCTCGCGGATCTGTTCGGCACGCTGCATGTGGGCGCGATACACGGACGGCTGCTGACGGCATGGTCGGTGGCGGGCGTGCTGGGGCCGCTCGCCATCACGCAGCTGCGTGAGCGCTCGCTGATGGATGCGGTGCATGCGCTGGCAGCGAAGGTGGATCCGGCGGCGTTCAGTGCGAATTTCGGGGAGCCCGTCACGAAACTCGACGAGCTCGTGCGGGCGAATACCGTCACCATCGAGAAGTTGCTGGCACTGGCACCGCCCGGCACGCCGGATCCGAGCGCGGGTTTGTACGACTCGACGATGTACGCGATGGCGGCGCTGCTGGTGGTGGCGCTGCTGGCGAATGTGCTGATCCGGCCGGTGGTGGGATCGCACTATGTCGAGAATGCGCCGCATCAGGGCTGAGGGGGGAGAAAAGACATGACCGTGGACATCAACGCCATCACACCGCTCACGCTCTCGCGCGAGTTGGTGCGCACTGTCTTCGAAGTCGCTCAGAATTCCAGCACCACGCTCGCGCAGTTGCCGCAGCTTTCTGCGCGCTGGGACCTGGGCGCGCCGCCCGGCACCGGCGTGTCGCTCAGTTACGCCTTCAGCGCGAGCGCACCGGGCTATGACCCGGGCGGGGTCGATGCCGCCACCTACTCGGCAATGAGCCCCGCAGAGCAGGCGATCGCGGAGTCCGCGCTAGGCACCTGGTCTGCCCTGCTCGGCGTCACCTTCACGCGCGTCAGCGACCCGGCCGCAGCAGACATCGTCTTCCGCAAGGTCGACATCACCAATACCGGCGTGGCGGGCTTCGCGTTTTTCCCGCCGCTGGGCGGCGAGGTGGTGCAGAACGGTGATGTGTTCCTCGACCCGGAGGGCGCTGGCGCGCTCTCCGTCATCGTTCACGAACTGGGGCACGCGCTCGGCCTGGGGCACCCCTTCGAAGGCGGGAGCCGGCCTACCCCCGAAGACCTGGGCTTCAGCGGCAACCAGCTCCTCTCGATCATGGATTACACGGCGCCGCCCAGAAACCTGCTGCTCAGCGTGAGCGACGGCGGCTTCGGCTATTCCTACAGCAGCATGAACGAGCCGCAGTCCCCGATGCCGGTGGACATCCTCGCCATGCAGATGCTCTACGGCGCGAACCGCAGCACCGCGGCAGGCAACACCACCTACAGTTTCGACGTGGACCCGGTGTTCTACCGCACGCTCTGGGACGGGGGTGGCACCGATGTGATCGATCTCTCGAACCAGCTGAATCCCTGCCTCGTCTCTCTGGTGGGTGGCACCTTCTCGACCATCGCGCTGCGCGATCCGATGGCGGGCCTGGTACCACAACTGGCAGCAGGCCTCGCAGACGACGCAGCCTTCTTTTTCAACGGCAGCGATATGCTTGCCATCGCCTTCGACACCGTGATCGAGAACGCGCGCGGCGGCAGTGCCGGTGATCGCCTGATCGGCAACGCCGTGAAGAATGTGCTGACGGGCAACGCGGGCAACGACACCCTGGACGGCGCAGCCGGCAACGACAGCCTGGTGGGTGGCACCGGCAACGACAGCCTGCTGGGCGGCGCGGGCAATGACACGCTCGCGGGCGGTACCGGCACCGACACCCTTGCGGGCGGCGCGGGCAACGACACCTATCTGCTGCCCACCGGCGACACGGTGGTGGAACTGGCAGCCGGGGGCATAGACACGGTACAGACCGGCGGTTCGCTGGCGCTCTCGAACAGCTTGTCCGAGATCGAGAACCTGACGCTCACCGGCAGCGCCAGCCTTCGCGGCACGGGCAACAACTACGCGAATACCCTCGCGGGGAATGCCGGCGCGAATCTG
>CAIXOY010000467.1 GCA_903921135.1 uncultured Gammaproteobacteria bacterium | reverse complement strand
GGGTGTGGGCAGCGGCGCCTCGCATCTGGTGAGCGGCCACATGGCCGTGCACCACGCGCTGGAAGAGGCGTTGGCCGAGTTCACGGGGCGCGAGCGGGCGCTGCTCTTTTCCAGCGGATACGCGGCCAATCTGGGCGTGGCCGGCGCGCTGCTCGGCAAGGGCGATGTGGTCTTCGAGGATCGCCTGAACCACGCCTCGCTGATCGATGCCGCGCAACTGGCGGGCGCGCGCCTGCAGCGTTTCCTGCACAACGACGCGGGCTCGCTCGATACACACGCCGCACGGATTCACGGGCGCCGCCGCATGGTGGTGGTGGACGGCGTGTTCAGCATGGATGGCGACGAGGCACCGCTCGCAGCGCTCGCCGATGCCTGTGATCGTCACGACGCGCTCTTGCTGGTGGACGACGCACACGGCTTCGGCGTGCTGGGCGCGCGCGGTGCTGGGAGTCTCGAGGCGCAGGGTGTGGGCGCGCGGGTCGAGCTCCTGATGGGCACGCTGGGCAAGGCGCTGGGCACGGCAGGCGCCTTCGTCGCCGGAGAGGCCGCGTTGATCGAGACACTCGTGCAGCACGCCCGCACCTACATCTACACCACAGCGCTGCCGCCGGCCGTGGCCGCCGCTACGCTCGCATCGCTGCGCATCGTGCAGGACGAGCCCTGGCGGCGGGATCGGCTCGAGGCGCTGGTGCGGCGTTTGCGCGCGGGCGCTGTCTCGCTCGGGCTTTCGTTGTTGCCCTCGCGCTCGCCCATACAGCCGCTGGTGCTGGGCGATGCCGAGCGCGCGCTGGCATGGGCGCAGGCCCTGCGCGCGCGCGGCATCCTCGTGCCGGCCATTCGCCCGCCCACGGTGCCCCGTGGCAGCGCGCGGCTGCGCATCACGCTCTCTGCTGCGCACGAGGAGGCCGATGTCGACCGCCTGCTAGACGGACTTGCCGAGGTGGCTGCGGCATGACGCAGAGCGCCCTGCCCGAGACCGCCGTCGCCATGCACGCACCGCCCGTGGTGCTGCTCACCGGCTGGGGCAGTACGGGGCGCGTGTTCGACGGGTTGATCGCTGCGCTGGGCGGGGAATTCGCGCTGCGTGCCGCCGCGCTGGACATGGCCGAGGCGCCGCAGGATGCCGGCTCCGAGGCTGTGCTCGAGTGGGCACTGGAGGCGCTGTCGATGGAGTTGCCGCCCGGTGCGGTGCTTGTCGGATGGTCCTTGGGCGGCGCGCTTGCACTGCGCTTTGCGGCGCGTTTTCCGGGGCGGCTCGCGGCGGTGGTCAGCATCGCGAGCAACCCCTGTTTCTGTGCGCGGGCGGATTGGCCGGGCGGCATGCCAGCGCCGGAGTTCGCAGCCTTTCGCGCCGCCTACCAGGCCGATGCCGACGCCCAGCTCGGCCGATTCGCGGCGCTGCAAGCCACGGGTGATGCCGCGGCGGGCGCGGTGAGGCGCGCGCTGCGTGATGCCCGCCCCGACGCTGCGCACAGCATTCGGTTGGGACCTGCGCTGGATCTGCTCGCTGCGCTTGATGTGCGCGCCGATCTGGCGGCCATCGAGGTGCCCGTGCTGCACGTGCTGGGTGAGAAAGACCCTTTGGTGCCCGCCTCTCTTGCAGCTCGACTTTCCGCGCTGCAGCCCGCAGCCAGCGTGTGGGTGGCGGCCGGCAGCGCGCACGCGCCGTTCCTCTCGCGGCCGCGTGCGGTGGCGGCGCGGCTGCGGGATTTCATCGTTTCGCTCCGGCCGCCGCAGCGCCGTCCTGCCGCTGGCGTGGCGCGCTCTTTCGGCCGCGCAGCGCAGCGTTACGACGCCGCCGCTGCGCTGCAACGCGACTGTGCGGACGCGCTGCTCGCCCTTGCGCCACAGTTACCCGTCGCACGCGTGATGGATCTGGGCTGCGGAACGGGCGCGATGCTGCCCGCCCTGCGAGAGCGCTTCGCGGGTGCCGAATTGGTGGCCGTGGATATCGCGCCGCCCATGCTGCAGGCCGCGCGCGGGCGCTTTCCCGGCGCGGGCTTCGTCGCGGCTGATGCCGGGCGTCTGCCCTTTGCAGACGCCAGCGTGGATCTGTTGTTTTCCAGCCTCGCGCTGCAGTGGTGCGCCAGTCTCGGAAGCACTTTTGCCAGCATCGCGCGGGTGCTCCGGCCGGGCGGTGTGGCGTTGATCGCGGTGCCAGGCCCCGCCACGCTCTGGGAACTGCGCGCCGCCTGGCAGGCGGTGGACGGGCGCGATCACGTGAACCGCTTTCTCCCGCTGACGGCGCTGCTTGCCGCCGCGGGCGCCGCCGGCCTGCAGACCGAAAGCATCGAGCGCGAGGACCGCATCGAGCGTCACCCCGACGCGCGTTCGGTGGTGCACGGCCTGCGCGCCATAGGCGCCAACACTCTGGATGCCGAACGCAGCGCGGGTCTGGGCGGGCGCGCGGCGTGGGCTCGTCTCGATGCGTGTTACGCGGAGTTCGCGGATGCGGGCGAGGGCCTGCCGGCGACCTGGGAGTTGCTGAGACTGGTACTGCGGAGGCCACATGTCTGAAGCGTTTTTTGTGACCGGCACCGACACCGGAGTGGGCAAGACCCTCGTCTCGGCGGCGTTTCTGCACGCAGCTGCACTGCGCGGCCTGCGTTCGCTTGGCCTGAAGCCCTTGGCGAGTGGCTCCGAGCGCGCGGCAGACGGCAGGTTGCTGAACGAAGACGCGCTCGCGCTGCAGCAGGCCGCAAGCATCAAGCTCCCCTACGAGGCGGTGAACGCGCTCTCGCTGGAGCCTGCCATCGCGCCGCATCTGGCCGCCGAGGAGCATGGATTGCGGCTCTCGGCGCACGCGCTGGCGGAGCATTGCCGTGGCCAGATGGGCCATGGGCACGATCTGCTGCTGGTGGAAGGCGCCGGTGGCTGGCGCGTGCCGCTGAACGACACCGAAACCCTGGCCGATCTCGCGCAATTGCTTGATCTGCCCGTGATTCTGGTGGTGGGTCTGCGTCTGGGTTGCGTGAATCACGCGCTCTTGAGCGCCGAGGCCATCGCCGCAGACGGGCTGCGGCTCGCGGGTTGGGTGGGCTCGCAGATCGATCCCGGGATGCCGCGCCTCGAGCAGAACCTGCGCACGCTGGAGGCGCGCCTGCCTGCGCCTTGCATCGGTGTGATCCCGTATCGCGCTGACATCCACTTTGCTGATGCAGCGCAAAGCCTCGATCCGGGGCGCCTGCTCCGCGCGTAATCCGCGTGCTATTCTCAGTTCAGGTCAAAGCTCTGCGAACGGAGGGCTTCAGATGGCGATCAATTCGATATCCCTCTCCGGCATGGCTGCGCTGCGCGACAGCGTGGTGCGTGCGCAGGATGCCGCGACGCAGGTGGCGCAGGCAGGCGAGCCCGACGGTAAGTCCGGCATCATCGAGTCCCTGCTCGAGCTGCAGCAGGCCAAGGCTGATGCCCGCAGCGCCGCGAAGCTGGTCGATACCGGCGACAAGATGATCGGTACGGTCATCGATACCCTTGCCTGAACCCACGGAGGTCGCCGCCGTGTCCGGCATCAACAGCGTTCCTCCGCTTCCTCATACCCCGACCTACGACCCCCTCGGCCGCGCCATGACCGAGGATCAGAAAACCCGCTTGCAAGAACAGCCGTCCAAGCCCGTCGAGCAAACCGACGCCAAGGAGCGCCTCACGGATCGCCGCCGCGAAGGGCAGCCGCGGCGCAAACCGCGCGAGCCCGGCGATGACGACGACGGCCCCGGGCGCATCATCGACAGCTACGCCTGAGCCCTGGCACGCACCACTTGCCCGCGCAGCGCGTATCCTTGCCGTTCTGCCGTAACTCTCCCGTCCAAGGAGGACCCTGATGTTGTCGTACAAGGCCCCTTTGCGTGATATGCGCTTCGTGCGCGAGGAACTCCTCGATTTCCCGGGTCTCTACGCGAGCCTGCCGGGCTACGAGGATTTCACGCCCGAGCTGATCAACCAGGTGCTCGAAGGCGCCGCCCGCTTCTGCGAAGACGTGATCGCGCCGCTCTACCGCAGCGGCGACGAAGAGGGCTGCACGTGGACGCCCGAGGGAGTGAAAACGCCTGCCGGTTTCCGCGAGGCCTACAAGCAGTACGTGGACGATGGCTGGGCTGCATTGAGCTCCGCGCAGGACGACGGCGGGCAGGGCCTGCCCGCCTCGGTGGGGCTCTTCGTGGAAGACATGATGGGCACGGCGAACTGGGCCTGGGCCATGTACCCCGGGCTCTCCCACGGCGCGACGCGCACGCTGAAAACCCACGGCACGCCGGAAGAAAAAGCCACTTATCTGTCCAAACTCGTGAGCGGCGAGTGGACCGGCACCATGTGCCTCACGGAGGCCCACTGCGGCAGCGACCTCGGGCAGCTCCGCACCCGGGCAGAACCCCGTGCCGACGGCAGCTACGCCATCACGGGCACCAAGATCTTCATCTCCTCCGGCGATCACGACCTCGCCGAGAACATCGTCCACATCGTGCTGGCGCGCCTTCCTGATGCGCCCCCGGGCACCAAGGGCATCTCGCTTTTCCTGGTGCCCAAGAAACTCCCGCAGCCCGATGGCGCGCTCCTGCCGAACACGCTCGCCTGCGGCGCGATCGAGCACAAGATGGGCATCAACGGCTCGGCCACCTGTGTGATGAATTTCGACGGTGCCACGGGCTTCATGATCGGCGAGCCGAACCGCGGCCTGCACCTCATGTTCACCTTCATGAACGCCGCACGGCTCGGCACGGCCATGCAGGGGCTCGCGGCCTGCGAGCTCTCGTGGCAGGGCGCGCGCGATTACGCCTTCGACCGCTTGCAGGGCCGCTCGCTCTCGGGCGCCAAGAACCCCTCGGGCGCGGCAGATCCGCTGATCGTGCACCCCAATATCCGCAAGCTCCTGCTCACGCAGCGTGCTTTCGCCGAGGGCAGCCGCGCGTTCCTGTACTGGCTCTGCCGGCAGGTCGACATCATGGATCGCTCGCCCGATGCAGCGGCGCGCAAACAGGCCGAAGACCTGATGGCGCTGCTCACCCCGGTGGGCAAGGCCTTCGTGACCGAGGTGGGCTACGAGGCCGCCAACCTCGGGATGCAGGTGTTGGGCGGGCACGGTTATGTGCGCGCCAACGGCATGGAGCAGATCGTGCGTGATACGCGCATCGCGCTGCTCTACGAGGGCACCAGCGCCATTCAGGCGCTCGATCTGCTGGGCCGCAAGGTGATGGGCAGTGGCGGTGCGTTGCTCAAGTCGTACCAGGAACACATCGAGGCCTTCTGCGTGGCGCAGGATGGCCGCGAGGACATGAGCCCCTTCGTGCAGGCGCTGCGCGCCACGAGTGCGCGGCTCGAGGGGCTCACCTGGAAGATCGCCGAATCCGCCATGAAGAACGCCGAGGAGGCCGATGCCGCCGCGCTCGAGTATCTGATGATCCTGGGCTATCTGGTGCTGGCGCATATGTGGGCGTGGATGGCGCGCGTTTCGGCCGATGCGCTTGCCGCCGGCAGCACCGAGACGGAGTTCTACACCGCCAAGATCGAGACCGCGCGTTTCTACTTCCAGCGCGTGCTGCCGCGCATCGAGAGCCTGGCGCTCTGCGTGGAGGCCGGCGGCGCCTCCATCACCAGCATTCCCCAGAACCACTTTGCCGCCTGAGGTACACCATGAGACGTGAAGACGAGATCAGCGAGGAAGACCGCGCCCGCGTGGCCAAGGTGACATCGAGCGGCATCCACTCGGTGGAGCGCAAGCCTTTCCGGCCGCTCTACATGATGCTGATGCTGACAGCGGTGACCGTGCTGCTCAGCGTGATCGCCGTGGTGATCGAGAGAATTTATATCCCCTGACGGGGAAATTTGATTACAATCGCGCCGCCTTGGCAGGTCCCTGCCAACGGTTTTCGGAGTGTAGCTCAGTCTGGTAGAGCACCGCCTTCGGGAGGCGGGGGTCGAAGGTTCGAATCCTTTCACTCCGACCAAATTCCCCCTTCCTCATATCTTCGCTTCGTCAGGTTGCGCCTTCTTTGCGGCCGCTCGCTATGCCGATTCCGCGCTGCGATTTTGATGTTTGGCGGGCAGACCCCGTCTCAAGCAACCTCATCGTTCAGGCCTCATGCTGTGAGGCCAGACTCCAGCAGCATCCCCGCGCCCGCGGCTTGTCAGCCGATCTCCCGATCTTCAGACTCCCTCGGGCCGCAAAAGGATGTCAGGGCATGGCACTCAAAAAATCCGACCTCTACTCCTCTCTCTGGGCCAGCTGCGATGAGCTGCGCGGCGGCATGGATGCCAGCCAGTACAAGGACTACGTCCTGTTCATGCTGTTCATCAAGTACATCAGCGACAAGTACGGCAACAGCGACGACTTCGCCCCGCCCGTGGTCATTCCGCCCGGCGCGATAAAACTCGCTTGCTCAAGCAGGGGATGATGCAAGAGCTGCTCACAGGCAGGACGAGGCTGGTGTGAAGCCCGACGCGGCCCCGCAGTCCTTCTTCATCGGCTGGGATGTCGGCGGTTGGAACTGTGACCGAAACGGCACGAGCCGGGATGCCATCGTCATCCTCGACGAAAAGTTGGCCGTCGTCGGAACGCCCTGGCGCGGCAACCTGCGGCAGTGCATCGCCGCATCGAAAGACACGCGGGGCTGGCTTGAGACCTTGTTTACGACGTGCGGAGCGCACTGTCCCGAAGCCGCGACGGGCATAACGATGGCCATCGATACGCCGCTGGGGTTCCCTGTTGAATTCGTGCGCTTGATCACTCGACAAGGTAGCGTCGAGCCACATGAGACCTCAGGGCTGAACTGCTATCTCTTCCGCCATACCGAGCGCTACATGTTCGAGCACGGCAAAGCGCCTTTGTCAGCCATCAAGGACATGATCGGCAGCCAGGCAACGAAAGGGATGCACGTTCTCGCCAAGTTCGCGCAGAAAACGGAAAGCTGTGGCGTTTGGACCGATGAACAAGCCTTCCGCGTCATCGAGACCTATCCCGCTGCGTGCCGCGACACAGAGTTTGTGAGAACGTGTCTGGCCGGCCGGCAGTCGCTCGGGCACGACGATAAAAACGATGCTCGGATCTGTGCCTTGATCGCGTATCTGTTTGCAACGGCACCCGACAGCTTCGAACAGCCACCAGCCGACGTCCCCTCCGACGAAGGTTGGATCTGGGTTCCGAGAACCCAAGGGTGAGCAAGAATCAATGACGGTCTCGACCATCCTTGAGTACATCGCCAGCGCCATGTTCCTTGCCGCCAAGCTCGTCAAGGAAGGCCGGCTGCGGTACGTAGGCCCGCCGAGAGGTGGGCATTGGGAAGTTCTGACATGAACGTCGAACACCAGCAACTGGAGTGGAAGGCGTCCTGGCAGGACGACCACCTGAAATGGGTCTGTGCCTTTGCCAACAGCCAGGGCGGCACGCTGGTGATCGGCCGCGACGATTCAGGCCGGCCTGTGGGCTTGCCCCAGGCGCGCAAGCTGCTGGAAGACCTGCCCAACAAGGTGCGTGACCTGTTGGGCGTGGTGGTGCAGGTGAACCTGCGAACCGAGGGCGGGCACGAGGTGCTGGAACTGGTGACGCCCGCCTACCCCACGCCCATCAGCTATCGGGGCCGCTACTACCAACGCAGCGGCAGCACCTTGCAGGAGCTCAAAGGCGCCGCGCTGGATCGCTTTCTGCTGCGCCGTCACGGGCGCACGTGGGACGGTGCGCCGCTGCCGGGTGTCTCGGCATCTGATCTGTCGCCTGCGGCTTTCACCCGCTTCCGGGCTCTCGCCGAACGCAGTGGCCGCCTGGACGAGACGGCCCTGGCCGAGCCCGATGCGGCATTGCTGACGCGCCTGCGTTTGACCGAAGGCGCCTACCTGAAGCGCGCCGCCGTGCTGCTCTTCCACCCCGACCCACTGCAGCACGTGGGCGGCGCCTTCGTGAAGATCGGGTTCTTTCGCAGCCAGGACGATCTGGTTTACCACGACGAGGTCAACGGCGATCTGTTCACCCAGGCGCGCCAGACTCTGGATCTGCTGCTGACCAAGTACCTGAAGGCGGCCATCCACTACGAGGACATCGTGCGGGTGGAGCGCTTCCCCGTGCCGCGTGAGGCGCTGCGCGAGGCCGTGCTCAACTCGCTTGTGCACCGCGACTACATGGTGCCTGCGCCGGTGCAGATCCGCGTGTACGACGACCGCCTGGTGCTGTGGAACCCGGCCGTGCTACCCGAAGGCTGGACCGTGCAGACGCTGCGCGAGCCGCACTCCTCCCAACCCCACAACCCCGAAGTGGCCAACGCCTTCTTCCGCGCCGGCGAGATCGAAGCCTGGGGCCGGGGCATCGCCCGTATCTTCAATGCCTGCCGCCAAGCCGGCGCGCCCGAGCCTGAACTGAAGTTCGACGCCGGGGGCGTGTGGATGACCTTCGGGTTTGATGAGGCGTACTTGCAGGCTGTGGCTTCGAGCCGTGCGCCGCAAGTCACCCCCCAAGTCACCGGGCAAGTCACCGGGCAAGTCACCGGGCAAGTCACCGACCCGGTCGCGCGGTTGCTTGCTGTGATGGCCGGTGCTCACAGCCGTAGTGAACTGCAGGCGCTGATGCATCTCAAACACAGGGACAGTTTCATGGCCCTTTACCTTGCACCGGCGTTGGCTGCTGGCTGGGTCGAAATGACCATCCCCGACAAGCCGAAAAGCCGTATGCAACGTTACCGCCTGACCGCCGCTGGCCGAGCTGTGCTAGCGAAGATGCAGGAACCTGAGGCCTGACCCGATGCCGCCAGACCTGCGCCCCGAACGCATCACCCAGAACCGCGTCATCCAGCGCGTCACTGTGGGGCGGCTGTAACCAGGTGGCAGGTACGATCCGGCTGAACAGCGAGCTCGTGAAGAAGCCGCGGGATCTTCTTGAGTACGTGGTAGTGCACGAGATGCTGCATCTGCGGGAGCCGGTACACTCTGAGCGTTTCCACGCCTTGCTGGACACGCATTATCCGAGCTGGCGTGAGGCCCGCGCGGAACTGAACGCATTACCGCTCGGGGTGTCGGTCTGGACCCGGTGATGGCGGGCAGTTCTGCCGCGCAGTACGATCCCCGCCACGATTGCACCGCCCGGAAGCCCGCCATGCTCCACGACACCCTCGCCCTCACCCACCTCTACGCACGCATCGCCGATGACCGCAGCTTTGACGAGTTCCACCGCGTGCTCGCACCGCACTGCAAGATCAGCGGGCCGGGCTATGTGATGGACGGGCTGCCGGCGATCCTCCAGGGCATGGAGGTGCTGCGCCAGTACGACCGCACGTTCCATCTGGTGGGCAACCACACGGGGGAGTGGCAGGGGGATGATCTCTTCATCGGTGAGACCTACTGCCTTGCCTCGCACGTCTACATGCGTGAGGGGCAGGAGTGGAAGCTGGATATGGCGATCCGGTATCAGGATCGCATCGAGCGCTTGGCGCAGGGGCTGCGGTTTGCGGCGCGGGAGCTGAAGCTCGCGTATGTGCAGGATCTGCCGTTGACCATGGTGCGGTGATTTGGCCGCGGGCATGGCCCGCTCCCACAGGTGATCGGTTGTCGCGGGCATGGCCCGCTCTTACAGGCCTGCGGTTGTCACCAGTTCCTGGCTTGCGATCAGCAGGCCGCTGCCGAGCAGTGCGCCAGCCACGATGTCGCTGGGGAAGTGCACACCCAACAGTACCCGTGATACGCCTACCAGTGCCGCCCACGGGTAGAGCAGCAGCGCGGCCCACATCCCGAATTCCCCCGCGCACAGGCCGGCGAAAAGAAACGCTGCCGAGGTGTGGCCCGAGGGGAAACTGAAGGTATCGCCGGGCGTCACGAAACTGCGGAAATGCGGGATGAAGTCTGGCGGCCGGCGCCGGCGGCAGGTGTTCTTCAGCACCAGGTACACCAGG
>CAIXOY010000466.1 GCA_903921135.1 uncultured Gammaproteobacteria bacterium | reverse complement strand
TCTCCACATAGCTCCTCAAGGCCGGGGTGACATCGACGTGGTGTCCGCTCAAGTTCACGCGCATCGTCTTCTCCTCCTGATCGTGCTGATCGTGTTGATCGTGCAGCAATTATCCCGGCGGTTCTTCTGGTTCGACTGGTCTTCTCCGTTCGAGTTCCTCGTCAGGCGCTGGCCCGGGCCGACGCCTGGCGCCGCTCGCTGGACGAGGCGAGCCCGAGTGCCTCGCGGTACTTGGCCACCGTCCGCCGCGCGACCTTGACCCCCTCCTGCGACAGGACCTCGGCAAGCTGCGCATCGCTCAGCGGCTTATCTGACTCTTCGTCGGCTATCAGCTTGCGGATGCGCGCCCGGATGGCGACCGAGGAAACGTCCCCACCGTCCGCGCCCGAGACGTGGCTCGAGAAGAAGTACCGGAACTCGAAGATGCCCCGCGGCGTGTGCATGTACTTGCTGGTGCTGACGCGCGAGATGGTCGACTCGTGCATCGCCACCGCTTCCGCCACGTCGCGCAGGATCATCGGCTGCATCGCTTCGTCGCCCTTTTCGAGGAAGGCGGCCTGGCGCTGCACGATCGTGCGCGCGACCTTGAGCAGCGTGTCGTTGCGGCTCTGCAGGCTCTTGATGAACCACTTGGCCTCTTGCAGGTTGTCGCGCAGGAAGGTGTTGTCGGCGGAGTTGTCGGCGCGGCGTATGAGCCCGGCGTAGAAGGAGTTCACCCGCAACTTCGGCGCGATCTCCGGGTTCAGCTCGACGTGCCAGCGGTTGTTGCGGCGCGTGACCAGCACATCCGGCACCACGTACTCGGGCGGCTCCGGATTGATCACGCCGCCGGGGCGGGGGTTCAGTTGCTGTATGCAGGCGATGGCCGCGCGCAGTTCGGCTTCGTCCAGCCGCAATTTGCGCAGCAGCGTGGCGTAATCGCGGGCGCCGAGGAGGTCGAGGTACTTGTCGACGATGGCGCGGGCATGGCGCACGGCGGTGTCCGTGTCGTCGAGTTGGCGCAGTTGTATCGAGAGGCATTCGCGCAGGTCCCGGGAACCCACGCCCAGCGGGTCGAAGTGCTGCACCCGGTGCAGCACGGCGAGCACTTCGTCCTCCTCGACATCGAGTTCCGGATCGAAGCCCTCGGCAAGTTCGGTCACGCTCACCGTGAGCATGCCGTCCGCGTCGATGGCATCGATGATGGACTCGGCGATGAGGCGGTCCTTGTCGGACATGGGCGTCAGATTCAGCTGCCAGCGCAGGTGATCTCCCAGCGTGGCTGCTTCGGCCGTGTAGCTCTCGAAATCCGCGCGCTCTTCCGAGTCCCCGCCGCTGCCAGAGGGCAGCACCGAGTCATAGATGTCGTCCCAGGTGGTGTCCACGGCCAGTTCGGGAGGGATGGCGTCTGCGTCGGCCGAGACGGGTGTCTCTGCGGCCGGCGTGGCGGGCTCGCGCGCCTCGGGGGTGTCGGTGAAGTCCGGGCCGTCTGCCGCGGCGTCCTGCCCATGGCCGTCCCCTGCGCCCTCGATCATCTCGAGGAGCGGGTTGCTGTCCAGTTGCTCCTGGATTTCCTGCTGGAGTTCGAGGGTGGAAAGCTGGAGTAGACGGATAGCCTGCTGCAGCTGCGGGGTCATCGTCAGATGCTGACCCAGTTTGAGCTGTAGCGACTGCTTCATCGATTACCGCTTGGCCGTGGTGTGGGGACTGGCCGGGCTGCCGAAGGCTGCCCTCGGTTCGAGTGTAGACGCCGTATGTGACCCATGCAACGCACGCGCCAGCGTGCCTTACATCCGGAACTGCTGCCCCAGATAGACCTCACGGACCTTGTCGTGGGCGAGGATGTCGGCGGGCGCGCCGTCGGTGATGATCCGGCCCTCGCCCACGATGTAGGCGCGCTCGCAGATGTCGAGCGTCTCGCGTACGTTGTGGTCGGTGATGAGTACGCCGATGCCTCGACGCTGCAGGTGGCGGACGATTTCCTTGATGTCGTGTACCGAGATCGGGTCCACGCCGGCGAAGGGTTCGTCGAGCAGGATGAAGGCCGGGTCGCTGGCGAGCGAGCGCGCGATCTCGACGCGACGGCGCTCGCCCCCGGAGAGCGACATGCCGCGCTGCGTGCGGATGTGCGTGAGGTTGAACTCCTGCAGGAGTTCCTCGAGTTTCTCGAGCATGCGGGCGCGCGTCGTGACGGGGCGTGTCTCGAGGATGGCGAGGATGTTGTCTTCCACGCTCAGGCGCCGGAACACCGAGGCTTCCTGCGGCAGGTAGCCGATCCCGCGGTTGGCGCGGCCGTGCATGGGCAGGTGGGTGATGTCCTCGCCGTCAAGCAGCACCTGGCCGCGATCGGCGGGGATGATGCCCAGAATCATGTAGAAGCAGGTGGTTTTGCCCGCGCCATTCGGGCCCAGCAGGCCGACGATCTCGCCGCCTTCCATTTGCAGGGAGACATCCCGCACGACCTCGCGGCCGCGGTAGGACTTGGCGAGATGCATGGCCTCAAGTCGGGGCATCGGACTTCCCTTGAGGCGCTGCGGGTGCGCCGGAACGTGTGCCCCCTCGGCGAGGCGGGATCACGACCTTCACCCGTTCCTTGCCGGCGGCGTTGCCCCCGCCGCTCGCTTTAACGCGTTGCTCCTCGATGTAATAGACGATGCGGTCGCCCGTGACGGTGGTGCCTTCCTGCGTGACGGAGGCATCGTCGATCAGCGTGAGCACCTCGCCGGTCACGTCGTACTGTATGGAGCGCGCTTTGGCGTAGACGGGTTCGCGGTCCTCGGCCGGCTTCTGGCGCATCTTCGCCGGATCGCCTGTGGCGAGGATCTCGCTCACTGCGTCGCCGCTCTCGCGGATCGTGACGCTGGAGGCTGAGATGTGAAGGCTGCCCTGGTCGATCTCGACGTCGCCGGTGTAGACGGTGGTGCCCTTGCGCTCGTCACGCTCGGCGCGGTCCGAAGAGATGTAGATAGGCTGGTCGCGGTCGTCCGGCAGGGCCTGCAGAGCCGCGGGCGCGCCGGACAACAGCAGCGCTGCGATGGCAAAAAAGCGCACGCGGGCGCGCGCCGGAATACGGGGTTTCCTCACCTTGCTGTCACCTCTGCCCACGGCCAGTGCCGATCATAGACCACCCGTTTCCGGAAGATAGCGCCCGACCGCTTCATCCCATGCGCCACGGGCGCGCAGGATCATCTCGCAGGCTTCACGGACGGCACCGTCGCCGCCACGCGCCGCGGAGCGCCACGGTGCGCGCTTTGCCACCTCGCTGCTGGCGTTGGCCACCGAGAGCCCCAGCCCCACCGAGAGGATGGCGCGCAGGTCGGGGAGGTCATCGCCCATGTAGGCCACTTCGTCGAGCATGATGCCCAGCGGCGCGATGAGTTCGCGCAGCGCCTCCAGTTTGTCCTCGCGCCCTTGCAGGCAGTGCTCGATGCCGAGTTCCGCCACGCGGCGGTCGACCATCGGCGAGCGGCGCGCGGTGATGACTGCCACCTGCACGCCGGCGCGGCGCAGCAGCTTGATGCCGAGACCATCGAGTATGGAGAAGGATTTCATCTCCTCCCCCGCGCTCGTGTAGTGGATGCGGCCGTCGGTCAGTACGCCATCGACGTCCAGCGCGAGCAGGCGAACGCGCCGGGCGCGGGCCTCGATGTCAGCTTCGGGTGCCGTCACGGTCGTGCTCAGGCGATGCCTGCGCGCAGCAGGTCATGGAGGTGGATGAGTCCTGTGGGCCGGTTCGCGTCGTCGACGATCACCAGCGAACTGATCTTGCGCTCCTCCATGGTGTGGAGCGCGGCAGCGGCCAGGATCTCGCGGGTGACGGTCTTGCAGCGCGTGGTCATGTGCTGGCCGATGGGGGCGTCGTGGAAGTCCACGTCGTGGTCGAGCGCGCGGCGCAGGTCGCCGTCGGTGAACACGCCGAGCAGTCGGCCCTCGGTGTCGGTGATGGTGGTCATGCCGAAGCCCTTGGCCGTCATCTCGAGGAGCGCTTCGCGGATGCGGGTATCGGGCGGGACCCGGGGTACTTCCAGGCCCTGATGCATGATGTCGCCCACGGTCATCAGGAGCTTGCGGCCCAGCGCGCCGCCCGGGTGCGAGAAGGCGAAGTCCTCCGCGGAAAAGCCCCGCGCCTCCAGCAGCGCAATGGCCAGCGCGTCGCCCAGCACCAGGGCCACTGTGGTGCTCGAGGTGGGCGCCAGATCCAGCGGGCAGGCCTCGGTCTCGACCCCGGCGTCGAGGTTCACGTCCGCCAGTCGGGCGAGGGTGGACTCCGGCTTGCCCGTCATGGCGATGAGACCGGCGCCCATGCGCTTGATCAGGGGGACGATGGTGAGGATCTCGGGCGTGGTGCCCGAGTTGGAGAGTGCGAGTACCACGTCGCGTCCTGTGATCATGCCCAGATCGCCATGGCTCGCTTCACCCGGGTGCACGAAGAAGGCGGGCGTCCCGGTGCTGGCGAGGGTGGCTGCGATCTTGTTGCCGATATGGCCGGACTTGCCCATTCCGGTCACCACGACCCGCCCGTCGCAGGCGAGCATCATGGTGCAGGCGCGCTCGAAATTCTCGCCGATGCGCTCTTTCAGGCGGACGACGGCCTCGATCTCGAGGCTCACGGTGCGCAGCGCGGATGCCAGAAAGGCCGTGTTCGTCATGTTCCCCAAGGCCCGTCTGTCCATGGAAGCGCCCGCAGGCGGGGCGGGCTTATGTCATGCGCGGGGGTGTTCACCCCGATTCCGGCGCGCGGCTATCATAGCCCTCTCACGGAAACCTTGTCTCGACGGGC
>CAIXOY010000465.1 GCA_903921135.1 uncultured Gammaproteobacteria bacterium | reverse complement strand
GCGAGGCCTCCGCCGCATACCGCACACCCGCCACCTCGATCTCGTAGCTGAGCGCGAGCGGATCGGCACCGGGCTCCAGATCCACGTACGCAAGCCCCACCGCCGCACCCAGCGTGTGCGCGTACATGCCCGAGCGGATGAATCCGACGATCTTCTCCCCCGACCACACCGGCTCGTTGTGATACAGGAGCGGCGCGGGATCCTGCAGCCGGAACTGCAGCAGGCGCTTCCTGAAACCCGATTCCTTCTGCGCGAGCAGCGCCTCGCGGCCGATGAAACCGCCAGGCTTGTTCATCTTCACCGCAAAGCCAAGCCCCGCCTCGAGCGGCGTGTCTTCGTCGGTGATGTCGTGGCCCCAGTGCCGGTAGGCCTTTTCCATGCGCAGCGAATTGAGCGCGTGATAGCCCGCGTGCTTCAGCCCGAAAGCCGCACCCGCTGCGACGATCTCGTCGTAGACACCGGTCATGAACTCGGTGGGCACGTAGATTTCCCAGCCGAGTTCGCCGACGAAGGTGATGCGCGAGGCGCGCACGATGGCGTAGCCCAACTCGATCTCGCGGCTCGTCGCAAAGGGGAAGGCCGCATCGGACATATCGTCCGGTGTCAGCGACTGCAGCAACTCGCGCGAACGCGGCCCCATCACCGAGAGCACGCCCATGCCGGAGCTCACGTTGGTGAGCACGCAGCGGTCATCCGGACCGATGTTGGCCTTGAGGTGGTGGAAGTCACGCACTTCGGTTTCGGCGCCGCCCACGATCAGGTAGGCGTCTTCGGCGAGGCGCGTGACCGTGAGGTCGGCCTCGATGCCGCCGCGCGCATTCAGCCACTGCGTGTAGACCATGCGGCCCACCGCCACGTCGACGTCGTTGGCGGATACGTGGTTCAGCACGCGGCAGGCATCCGGCCCTTCGAGCCGGAATTTGGCAAAGGACGACTGATCGAAGATGCCCACCGCCTCACGCACCGCGCTGTGCTCGGCAGCGCTCGCCTCGAACCAGTTCTGGCGGCCATAGCTGTACTCGTAGGCGGGCTTGCTGCCCGGCTCGCCGTACCAGTTCGGGCGCTCCCAGCCGAAGGCCACGCCGTGGCAGGCACCGGCCGCGGCCACGCGATCGTGCACGGCTGAGCGGCGCACGCCGCGCGCGGTCTGGTACTGGTAGAAGGGCCAGTGCGTGGCATACAGGAGCCCGAGGCTTTCGCTCACGCGCTCCTTCAGGTATTTGCGGTTGCTCTGGAAGGGCATGTTGCGCCGCACGTCCACTTCCCAGAGATCCATCGGCGGATGGCCGTCGCGCATCCACTCCGAGATCACCTTGCCGATACCGCCCGCGCTCTGCAGGCCGATCGAATTAAGCCCTGCCGCCACGAAGCAGTTCTTGAGTTCCGGCGCCTCGCCCAGGTGATAGCGCACATCCGGCGTGAAGCTCTCGGGGCCGCAGAAGAATTTCTGTATGCCGGCGTTTTCCAGCGCGGGAATACGGCGGATGGCGTCTTCGAGCACAGGCGCGAAGTGGTCGAAATCGCCGTTGATCTCGCCGTAGAAGAAATCTTCCGGAATGCCGCCCATGCCCCACGGGCGCGCGTTCGGCTCGAAGGCGCCGACCAGCAATTTGCCGGCGTCGTACTTGAAGTAGGCGCAGTGGTCGTAGTCGCGCAGCACGGGGAGTTGCGGCGCCAGACCGGGAATGGCCTCGAACATCACGTAATAGTGCTCGCAGGCGTGCAGCGGCAGGTTCACACCCACACTGGCCGCCAAGTCACGCCCCCACATGCCCGGGCACAGCACCACGAAATCCGCATCGATGCGGCCGGCATCGGTGTCCACCCCGGTGACGCGCTTTCCGTCACGGCGGATGGCCGTGACCGTCGTGTTCTGGATGATCTGCACGCCGGCCGCGCGTGCGCCCTTGGCGAGCGCCTGCGTCACGTCTACCGCGTTCGCGTAGCCGTCCGACGGAATGTGGATCCCGCCCACAACGCCTTCGAGATTCGCGATGGGATAGAGCGCGCCGATTTCGTCGGTGGAAAGCGTGTTCACCGGCAGCCCGAAAACTTTCGCCATCGAGGCACTGCGGCGCAGTTCCTCGAAGCGGGCAGCAGTGGTGGCGAGCGAAATGGAGCCGCAGCGGCGGTAACCGGTGGCCTGCCCGGTCTCGGCCTCGAGGCCCGCATAGAGCTCACCCGTGTAGCGCGCGAGCTTGGTCATGTTCATCGTGGCGCGCAGTTGGCCCACGAGGCCCGCTGCGTGCCAGGTGGTGCCGCTGGTGAGCTCGCGGCGCTCGAGCAACACCACATCGCTCCAGCCCATCTTTCCCAGGTGGTAGGCCACGGAGACGCCGATAACACCGCCGCCGATAACGACGACGCGGGCGCGGGAAGGCAGTTGTGCGGCCATGGATCAGGCTCTCATGCGGGCGTTGGTGGTGTCGTAGGGCGGCTCGGCGAGCACGGTGGCGGCGAGCATCTCGCCCTGCACCTGTACCGCGAGCGCGGTGCCGGCTGCGGCGAGTTCCGGCGGTACGCAAACAAAGGCAAGGCTCTTCTGCACGCGGTGCCCGTAACCACCCGAGGTGGTGAGGCCCACGCAGACACCCTCGTGGAAGACGGGCTCGGCGCCCATGGCATCGGCGTTGGTGGCGGCGATCTCGACCATCGCGATACGCAACGGCCGCTCGGGCGCGGCCATCGTGGCCGCGCGGCCCGTGAAATCACCCTTGTCGGGCGCGTAGAAGCGGTGCATATCGGCTTCGGGCAGTGTGAGCTCGTTGGTGAGTTCGCTGCCCCAGGCCTTGTAGCCCTTTTCCATGCGCATGCTGTTCACGGCATAGAGGCCGTAGTTGGCGATGCCCAGATCCTGACCCGCAGCCCACAGCGCGTCGTAGAGCGCGGCGGTGGCATCGAGCGGGGCGTGCAGCTCCCAGCCAAGCTCGCCCACGTAAGACACGCGCAGCGCACGCAGCGGCACGCCGGCCACGGTGATCTCACGGGCGCGCAGCCAGGGGAACGCTGCGTTGGAGAGATCGGCATCGGTCAGCGTGGAGAGCAGATCGCGTGAGCGCGGGCCCGCGAGCACCAGCACGCCCATCTCGGCGGTGCGGTTCACGATCTCGACCTGCTCGCCGGGCAGCAGGGACTCGTGCAGCAGGTCGAGGTCGCGCAGCTCGGCGGCTGCGGCAGAGAGCAGGTAATAGCGATCCGCACCGAAGCGGCTCACCGTGACCTCGCCGTAGATCCGGCCGCCGCGGCTCAGCGGGTGCGCCAGCACCACGCCGTCCTCGGCCTTGGGCAGGCGGTTGGGCAGCAGGCGGTCGAGGAACGCACGCGCATCGGGCCCGGAGACGTCGTACTTCGCAAAGCCGCTCAGGTCGAGAATGCCCACGCGCTCCTGCACTGCGCGCACTTCTTCGGCCACCACGGGGAAGACATTGGTGCGATGCCAGCCGGCTTCTTCCTCACGGCCATCAAGAGAGAACCACTTCGGACGCTCCCAACCGAAGGTCTCGCCATGCACGCCGCCCTGCGCCTTCAGGCGCCCGTAGACGGGGCTGGTCTTGGACGGGCGGCCATCGGGCTCTTCCTCGCCCGGCGGGCGGGTGGTGAAGGTCATGCGGTAATCAAGGAAGACCTTGGCGCGGGTGTAGTCGATGTTCGCGAAGGAGCCGTAGCGGCGCGGGTCGAACTCCGTCATGTTGATGTCGGCGTCGCCGTGGAGCATCCACTGCGCGAGGTATTTGCCGCTGCCACCGCCCTGCGCGATGCCGAAGGACGTGCCGCAGCACATCCAGAAATTGGGTACGCCGGGTGTGGGCCCGAGAAGCGGCCCGCCATCGGGCGTGTGCGGAATGGCGCCGTTCACGATGCGGCGGATACCCACCTCGCCAAAGACCGGCATGCGCTCGATGGCGCGCTCGAGCCACAAACCGATGCGGTCCAGATCGTCGGTGAAGAGCTCGCTGGTGGATTCCCACTCGGGGAAACCGTGCGGCGCCCAAGCCTCGACGAGGCCCGTGTTCTCGTAGATGCCGATCAGCCCGCTCTTCTGCTCCTGCCGGTAATAGCCCGAGACCCACGAATCCCGCATCACGGGCAATTCGCCTGCGCGCTCGACAAAAGCGGGGATCGGGTCGGTGACCACATAGTGGTGCTGCATGTTGCAGATGGGGGCGTCGGCTCCGACCATCTGCGCCACCTGCCGCGCATAGCAGCCCGCCGCGTTCACCACCACGCGGGCGATGATGCTGCCCTTCTCGGTGATCACTTCCCACTCGCCAGAGGGGCGGCGGCGGATGCCCGTCACGCGGTTCTTGCGGATGATCGTGGCGCCCAGATCGCGCGCGCCCTTGGCCATGGCGTTGCAGAGGCCGGCCGGATCCGCGTGGCCGTCGTCGGTGGTGTGTGCCGCTGCGATCACACCCTCGGTGGTGAGGAAGGGGTTCAGCTCACGGGCCCGCGCGGGGGTGATGATCTCCATGTTGAAGCCGATGGCCTTGGAGAAACCGTGGATGCGCTTCATCCACGCGAGCTCGCGCTCGTTGTTGGCAAGGCGCACGCCGCCCGAGGCATGCCAGCTCACGTACTGACCGGTCTTGGCCTCGAGCGTGGGGTACAGCTCGTTGCTGTAGGCGTGGATCTTGGCGAGGTTGTAGCTGCCGGTGATGCTGGGGCATTGCCCGGCGGCGTGCCAGGTGGAGCCGGAGGTGAGCTCGTCTTTCTCGATCAGGATGGTGTCGGTGCAGCCCTCGAGGGCCAAGTGGTAGAGGAGGCTCGCCCCCATGATTCCGCCACCGACGATCACGATATCCGCACTTGTTTTCATTGCAGGGGCTGCCCACGTAAAGAGGCCGAACGATAGCGTGGGCCTCGCGGGGGGGACAATTGAAATCTTCCTCCCGGCTGGTCGAATTCCCGGACACGAGGACGCGAGCCAACCGGGCCCGCGATGACTGCTGAAAGTTTTCGACCAGCGTTCTCCGGCGCGCATCTGAGCAGTGAAAATGGCCCGTAAGCGCCCGATTTGTGAGCCATTCCGGCATTTTGTCGGTGGGGCGTCCGACGAGTGACAACTGGAATTCCACGGGGTGGTGTGCGATCTTTGCCGGCTTCCGAACAGCCCTCTCCGCAGGTGAACCATGAGCGACGCCAACGACGATCTGGATCTGAGCACCCTCGACGACGACGAGTTGATCGACCAGGTCCACAACGATCTCTACGACGGCCTGCGGGACGAAGTGATCGAGGCCACCAACCTCCTCCTCGGCCGCGGCTGGGCCCCTGACCGGGTGCTGGGTGAGGCCCTGGTAGAGGGCATGCGCATCGTCGGCATCGACTTCCGTGACGGCATCCTCTTCGTTCCCGAAGTGCTGCTCGCGGCCAACGCCATGAAGGGCGGCATGGAAGTGCTCCGCCCCCTCCTCGCCGAGACCGGCGCCGAGTCCATCGGCAAGATGGTGATCGGCACCGTGAAGGGCGACATCCACGACATCGGCAAGAACCTGGTCGGCATGATGATGGAAGGCGCCGGCTTCGAAGTGATCGATATCGGCATCAACAACTCGGTCGAGAAGTACCTCGCGGCCCTCGAAGAGCACAAACCCGAGATCCTCGGCATGTCCGCACTTCTCACCACCACCATGCCCTACATGAAGGTCGTCATCGACACCCTGAAAGAGAAGGGCATGCGCGAGAACTTCATCGTGCTGGTCGGTGGCGCGCCGCTGAACGAGGAGTTCGGCAAGGCCGTGGGCGCAGACGCCTACTGCCGTGACGCCGGCACCGCCGTCGAGACCGCGAAGAGCCTGATCGCCGCACGCCGCGCCGCGGCCTGAGGCGGGCCATGGGAAGCCTGAGCGTCATCAGCTGGCGCGATATCCCCGCGCAGGTCATTGCCCGTCGCGGTCGCGAGACCGCGAAGGTGCAACTCTCGCAGCGCTTCCAGGAGGCCGTGGATTCGGCCGCGATGCGGGCCGGTTGCGCAGGCACCGACTCCTACCTCGAGGAATGGAAGCGCGGCGAGCCGCGTGACTGCGGTGATGATCTGCAAGCCGAGGCCGACGCGGAGGCCGCTCGCCTCGAAGCGCTCTACGACGACGCCGCACTCGAGCAACTGATCCGCGCCAAGGGCCTTGCCACCCCCGATTCCGGAGCTCCCTGATGTACGCCGTGCGCCGCTGGTCCGTGCGTCATGCACGCGGCCTCGAGATCTTCTATGACGCCTTCGAGTGGGTGGTGGTTGCACTGCACCCGCTGTGGAAACGCATCGGCTACGAGCGCCTCGAGGCACCGTTCGCGTTTCTCGAGCGCGTGGTGAAGGGCTTCCTCTTCGACTGCCAGATGTGCGGCCAGTGCGCGCTCAGCTCCACCGGCATGTCCTGCTCCATGAACTGCCCCAAGAATCTGCGCAACGGCCCCTGCGGCGGCGTGCGCGAGGGCGGTTTCTGCGAGGTCAAACCCGAGATGCGCTGCGTCTGGGTCGAGGCCTTCGAAGGCAGCCAGCGCATGAAGGAAGGCCGCGAACTGATCAAGGTGGTGCAGTTGCCGGTGGATCGCCGCCTGCAGGGGCGCTCCTCCTGGCTGATCGTGGCGAAGCAGAAAGGCGAAGCCCGCGAGGTGAAGCCCGCATGAAGTTCGACGACGAGCCCGCACCCGGCCTCCCGCTCCCCGTCCTGCCGGGCCATGTCTCGCCCGGGCGCCTCGAGCGCGTGCTGCGCGCCGGCGCCTTCGCGGTCACGGCTGAGCTCGATCCGCCGGATTCCACAGACGCCGAAGAGGTCTACAAGCGCGCCCGGATCTTCGATGGCTACGTCGACGCCATCAATTCCACCGACGGCAGCGGTGCCAACTGCCACATGTCCAGCGTCGCGGTCTGCGCGCTGCTCACCCGCATCGGCTACGCGCCGATCATGCAGATCTCCTGCAGGGACCGTAACCGCATCGCCATACAAGGCGAGATCCTGGGCGGCGCGGCCATGGGCGTGGCGAACATGCTCTGCCTCACAGGCGATGACGTGGGCGCCGGTGACCACCCGCAGTCCAAACCCGTTTTCGACCTTGATTGCATGTCGCTCCTCGGCATCGCCAAGAGCATGCGGGACGAAAAACGCTTCCAGAGCGGCCGCAAACTGACGACCGCGCCGCAGGTGTTCTTCGGCGCCGCCGCCAACCCCTTCGGCGAGCCCACGGCCTGGCGCGCGCAGCGCACCGCAAAGAAAGTGGCCGCAGGCGCAGACTTCATCCAGACCCAGTACTGCTACGACGTGCCCATGCTGAAGCGCTGGATGCAGGAGCTCGACGACCTCGGTGTGCTCGGCAAGGCCTTCATTCTGGTGGGCGTGGGGCCGCTCAAATCCGCCAAGGGCGCGGAGTGGATCCGCCGCAAGGTGCCGGGAGTACACATCCCGGACGCGGTGATCAAACGCATCGCCGGTGCGCAGGATCAGGCCCGCGAAGGCAAG
>CAIXOY010000464.1 GCA_903921135.1 uncultured Gammaproteobacteria bacterium | reverse complement strand
TGTGCGCACTCAAGCGACAGGTGCTCGAACATGGCCCGGTCGTCGTGCACGGGCACGCCCCATTCTTCGTCGTGATAGCGCACGTACAGCGGCTTCGACAGATCAAGCCAGGGGCATCGCACCGGGGTGGGCATGTCGGGACTCCTGATGGCATTCTGCCGGGAGTCTAGGTCAGCATCGATTTACGTGGGGAGAGGGAAACCATGAGAGCGTTCCTGATGCTGATGTCTTTGCTGGTCTCGCTCGGCGCACAGGCTGACACGCGCGTCATAGAAGTCCGGAGCGGGGATCCCGAGGCGCTGCTGGCAGTGGTCAAACCGCTGCTCGGTCCCTGGGAGACCGTGTCTGTCTACCGCCAGAGCCTGGTTCTGAACGCAGCCCCCGAAACGCTGGATCGCATCACTGCGCTGCTGGGTGAGCTGGACCGTCCGCTGCGAAACCTGCGAATCGGCGTACGCAAGACTACTGCACAGGACCGTGAGGCGAGAGGCGATGGGGACAGTACGCGGATCAGCACCCGTACACGCGCATCCTTCACCGAGATTCGTGCTCTCGAAGCCACGCCACTCCTACTGCAGGAAGGCAACCTTATACCCCTGCCGCAGGGCGGTTTGCTGGGCCCTGAGATCCGCTGGGAAGAACTTCAGGGTGGTGTTGCCCTCAGCGTACGCCTGAGCGCAGAGCAGGTGATCCTGGACGTGGATCTGCGCGACGACACGATCGACGCAGCAGGGGTACGCAAAAAAACCGTCCGGACCACGGTGAGCGGTCGTCTCGGCGAATGGATCCGCATCAGCGATGTCGACAGGCAAAACGCACCCTATGCCGGGCCGGGCGATACAAGCACGGGGCCGCGCGACGCGGACGGATATGAAATCCGGGTGGAACTGCTGCCCTGACCCCGCCTCAGTGCCGGTCGGGCACGCGGCTCAGCATCATCCAGGTGTCGGCGATCACGTCCGGGTTCAGCGACATGCTCTGGATTCCCTGCTCCAGCAGCCAGGCCGCCAGATCGGGATGATCCGAAGGGCCTTGCCCGCAGATCCCTATGTAGCGCCCCATGCGGTTGCAGGCTCTGATCGCCATACCCAGCAGCATCTTCACCGCCGGATCCCGCTCATCGAAGAGCCCGGCGACCAGGCCCGAATCTCGATCCAGACCGAGCGTGAGTTGGGTGAGGTCGTTGGAGCCGATCGAGAAGCCGTCGAAGTGCTCGAGAAACTGTTCCGCCAGGAGAGAGTTGGACGGAATCTCGCACATCATGATGAGCTTCAGTCCGGCCTCGCCGCGCCGCAGGCCGTTATCGGCGAGCAGCCGCACCACCTGCGCCGCCTCGCTCACCGTGCGCACGAAGGGCACCATCACCTGCACGTTGTCCAGCCCCATCTGCTCGCGCACATGACGCAACGCGCGGCACTCCAGTTCGAAACAATCCCGGAAACCGCGATCGACGTAGCGCGAGGCACCACGGAAGCCCAGCATGGGGTTCTCTTCGACCGGTTCGTATTGCTGCCCACCGACGAGGTGGGCGTACTCGTTGGATTTGAAATCGGAGAGCCGCACGATCACCGGCTTGGGATGGAACGCAGCGGCGATCGTGCCGATCCCCTCCGCCAGTTTGGCCACAAAATAGTCCGTGGGCGACGCATAACCCCGCGTGCGCCGCTCCACGGCCTGCCGCAGATCACCGGTAAGGGAATCGAAGCCGAGCAGTGCTTTGGGGTGCACGCCGATCATGCGGTTGATGATGAATTCCAGCCGGGCGAGTCCCACGCCCTCGTTGGGTAGCTGGCAGAAATCGAAGGCACGATCCGGATTGCCCACGTTCATCATGAGCTTCACGGGAAGCATGGGCATGTCCCCTGCTCCGTCCGCGTTGACCTGGAACTCGAGACGTCCCTCGTAGACGTGCCCGGTGTCACCCTCGGCACAGGAGACGGTGACCGACGCACCGTCCTGCAGGCGCTCTGTCGCGTCCCCGCAGCCCACGACGGCGGGAATGCCGAGTTCGCGCGCGATGATCGCAGCATGGCAGGTGCGCCCTCCGCGGTTGGTCACCACGGCCGCAGCACGTTTCATGATCGGCTCCCAGTCGGGATCCGTCATGTCCGTGACGAGCACGTCGCCATCGCGCACGCGCTCCATGCCCGAGGCGTTCTGGATCACGCGCACGGTACCCGAACCGATGCGATGACCGATCGCCCTGCCCTCGCAGAGCACCGCGCCACGCTCCTTCAGCAGGTAGCGCTCTACTGTGCCCCCTGCCATGCGGCTGCGCACGGTCTCGGGGCGCGCCTGCAACACGTAGAGCAAGCCGTCGTCACCGTCCCGTGCCCACTCGATGTCCATGGGCCGGCCGTAGTGCTCCTCGATGCTGAGCGCGATACGGCCGAGTTCTGCGACTTCCGCATCGCTCAGGCAAAAGCGCTGCTGGTCGGCCTCGGACACGGATTCGATGGCCGTACCCTGCGCCGCGTACACCATGCGCTGTTTCTTGTCGCCCAGATTCCGGCGCAGGACCGGGTCGAACCCGGCCCTGAGGGCGTGCTTGAAGACGTAGAACTCGTCGGGGTTGACCGCACCCTGCACCACCATCTCGCCCAGACCCCACGCTGCCGTGATGAACACGACGCCGTCGAAGCCCGACTCGGTATCGAGCGTGAACATCACTCCGCTCGCCCCCGTTCCGGCCTGCACCATGCGCTGCACGCCCGCGGAGAGCGCAACCTCGGCGTGACGGAATCCCTTGTGCACCCGGTAGGCGATGGCGCGGTCGTTGTAGAGAGAGGCGAAGACTTCGTGAATGGCATCTATGACCGCATCTTCGCCACGGACGTTCAGGAAGGTCTCCTGCTGGCCGGCAAACGAGGCGTCGGGGAGGTCTTCCGCGGTGGCAGACGAACGCACGGCAACCGCGACGTCTTTCCCATCCGAAAGGCTGCGCCATGCGGCGATGATTTCCTCGCGGAGCGCGTCGGGAAACGGTGCAAGGCGGATCCAGTTGCGGATCTCTGCGCCGGCGGCAGCCAGCGCCGTCACATCTTCGGTGTCGAGGCTGGCAAGCCGCTCCGCAATACGGGCATCGAGAGCATCGTGAGCGAGGAATTCGCGGTAGGCGTCAGCGGTGGTCGCGAAGCCGTCGGGCACGCGCACGTGCGCCGCAGCGAGACCACGGATCATCTCGCCAAGGGAGGCGTTCTTGCCACCCACCCTGCCGACATCACCCATGCCGAGTGTATCGAGCTGAAGAATCCGGGCGTCCATCGTGTCAGCCTCCCTGTGCCGATCGTGCGCCATGGTAACCGAGGCCTGTGCCAGAATGGCTCTGACCCACATCAGGAATTCCCGTTTTGAAGCGCACCGCTTTTTTTGTGTCCGACGGCACCGGCATCACGGCCGAAACACTCGGAGAGGCCCTGCTCGCGCAGTTCGAGGGGCTGGAGATGGAGTTCGTGCGGATGCCCTACGTCGATACAGAAGAAAAGGCCCGTGCCGCGGTGGAGCGTATAGATGCGGCAGCGCTGCGCGACGCAGCACCGCCGCTCATTTTCGATACCGTGGTAGACCGGCACCTGCGCCAGATACTGGGAACCTCGCGCGGGAACATGTTCGACATCTTTGCCACTTTCCTCGCGCCGCTGGAGCAGGCCCTCGGCAAACCCTCGAGTTTCACGGTCGGCGGATTCCATCACACCCAGCACCACCAGTATCACCAGCGCATCGATGCCATCCACTACGCGATGGCAAACGACGACGGCGCATCCGGCAGTGAGTACGCGAAAGCCGACGTCATCCTCGTGGGCGTATCGCGCAGCGGCAAGACGCCCTCCTGCGTCTACCTCGCGATGCAGTTCGGCGTGCACGCCGCGAACTACCCGATCACGGAAGACGATCTCGATCGTGGCCGCCTGCCCGCCGCACTCGGGCCGTACCAGGACCGCTTGTTCGGGCTGAGCATCGACCCCGAGCGCCTTGCCTCCATCCGCCACGAGCGCAAGCCCGACAGCCGCTACGCCTCGCTACGCCAATGCGAGGACGAAGTACGCCAGGTCGAAGGTCTGTTCCGCCGTCACCGCATTCCCTTCCTCAACACCACGCAGATGTCCGTCGAGGAGATCTCCACACGGGTGATGATGGAAAAGGGAATACAGGGCAGGAAGCGCTGAGAAGTACCTCAGGGCAGCAGGCGGCGGGCGGCGGCGCGGGGCGTGAGTTCTCCTCGCAACACCTGCTGCTCCAGCCGCGGAAGTTCGGCTTTCACGTGCGGGTCCGAGCGGAAGCGCTGCTCCAGCAACTCCGCGATCAGACGCCTCAGCCACGCACCGTTCTGTCGGGCCCTGCGCGATGCCATGGTTCCGGTCGCCTCTGCCTCGCGGCGGAAATCGCCGATCATCTCCCACACAGC
>CAIXOY010000463.1 GCA_903921135.1 uncultured Gammaproteobacteria bacterium | reverse complement strand
CGCCCAACCGGGAGTTCAAGGAGCACCCGCGCATGATCGTGCGGGCCGAGGCCTGCCACTTCATCACCGCGGAAGGGCGTAGGGTTTTCGACTCGCTCTCGGGGCTCTGGTGCTGCGGCTTGGGACACAACCGGCCCGAGATCGCGCAGGCCGTTGCTCGGCAGCTGCAGGAACTCGACTACTCGCCTGCGTTCCAGTTCGGCCACCCGTTGTCTTTCCGTCTGGCGAACACGCTGAAGGAGATGGCGCCCGCCGGCCTCGACTACGTGTTCTTCACCAACTCCGGCTCCGAGAGCGCGGACACCTCGCTCAAGATGGCGCGCGCCTACTGGCGCCAGAAGGGCATGGCCACCAAGACGAAATTCATCGGCCGCGCCAAGGGCTACCACGGCGTTAACTTCGGCGGCATCTCGCTGGGCGGCATCGGGCCGAACCGCAAGCTGTTCGGCCACACGCTGGACGCCGACCATCTTCCGCACACGCTGCTGCCGCAGAACGCGTTCTCGCGCGGGATGCCCGACAACGGCGTGGAACTCGCCGACCAGCTGGAAGAGCTGGTGACCCTGCACGATGCCTCGAACATCGCCGCCGTGATCGTGGAGCCCTTCTCGGGTTCGGCTGGCGTGGTGGTGCCGCCGAAGGGCTATCTGCAGCGGCTTCGCGAGCTCTGCACCAAGCACAACATCCTGCTGATCTTCGACGAGGTGATCACCGGTTTCGGCCGCGCGGGCGATGTCTTCGGCGCGCAGGCCTTCGGCGTGACGCCCGATATCCTGAACGTCGCCAAGTGCCTCACCAACGGCGCGCTGCCGATGGGCGCGGTCCTCGCCACGGGCGAGATCTACAAGACCTTCATGGAAGCAGGCGGCCCGGAATACGCCATCGAGTTCCCGCACGGCTACACCTACTCCGCGCACCCCGTGGCCTGCGCCGCGGGCATCGCCGCGATGGAGGTCTTCAAGAAGGAGGACATGGTGGGCAAGGTGCGCGCCTTCGCGCCGTACTTCGAAGACGGCCTGCACAGCCTGAAGGGCACCAAGTACGTGGTGGACATCCGCAACTTCGGCATGGCCGGCGCCATCCAGATTGCTGCAAAACCCGGCGAACCCGCGCGCAGGCCCTGGGAGATCGCGCTCAAACTGTTCGATCGCGGCTTCTACGTCCGCTGGGGCGGCGACACCCTGCAGTTCGCGCCGCCCTTCGTCACCGAGAAGGAAGATTTCGACAAGCTCATCAATGCGCTTGCCGACACCATCCCCACCGTCGACTGACAAATCAAATAGGGTCAGACCCCATTTCCGGGGTGGCAAAACAAATGGGGTCAGACCCCATTTATCGAGCGCCGGGCACGGCGCTCGCGAGCCGGGAGATGCGGGTCAGCCGCAGCCGAGCGTAAAACCGGGGACTGACCCCATTTTTCCGCTCGGCCCCGGATGCCTCGGCAACGGTTTTGAAAAATGGGGTCTGTCCCCGCTTTTACGCGACACACCAGAGCACTGAGCAATGAACGCACACACCGCACTCCAGACCCTCGGCCACTTCATCAACGGCGCCCCCGTTGCCGACACCGCGCGCACGCAGCCCGTCTACAACCCCGCCACCGGCCAGGTGGTGCGCAACGTAGCGCTCGCATCCAAACAGACGGTTGAAGAGTCCATCGCCGCCGCAGCCGCCGCCTTCCCCGCCTGGCGCGACACACCGCCCCTGAAGCGCGCGCGCATCATGTTCCGCTTCAAGGAACTCCTCGAGCAGAACGCCTCGCGCATCGTCGCGCTCATTACCGAAGAGCACGGCAAGGTGCTGGATGATGCGCTCGGTGAACTGCAGCGCGGCATCGAGGTGGTGGAATACGCCTGCGGCGCGCCCGAGTTCCTGAAAGGCGAGCACGCGAAGAACGTGGGCCCCGCTATCGATTCCTGGAGCGAATTCCAGCCGCTCGGTGTGGTTGCCGGCATTACGCCCTTCAACTTCCCCGCGATGGTCCCGATGTGGATGTACCCCATGGCGATCGTGTGCGGGAACACCTTCGTGCTGAAGCCCTCCGAGCGTGACCCGAGCCCGCAGCATCTGATTGCCCATCTCTTCAAGGAAGCCGGCCTGCCCGACGGCGTCTTCAACGTTGTGAACGGCGACAAGGAAGCTGTCGACACACTGCTCACCGATGCGCGCGTGCAGGCCGTGAGCTTCGTGGGCTCCACGCCGATCGCCGAGTACATCTACGCCACGGGCACAAAACACGGCAAACGCATACAGGCGCTTGGCGGCGCGAAGAACCATGCGATCGTGATGCCGGATGCCGACATCGACAACGCAGTGAGCGCGCTGATGGGCGCGGCCTACGGTTCCTGCGGCGAGCGCTGCATGGCGATCTCAGTGGCGGTTGCCGTGGGCGATGAAGTCGGTGACCAACTGGTCGCCAAACTCAAAGAGCGACTCTCAAGCCTCAAGGTAGGCCCCGGCACCGCAGCCGGCATGGACATGGGCCCGTTGGTCAGCAAGCCGCACTTCGAGAAAGTACGCGGCTACGTGGATCTGGGCGTGGAAGAGGGCGCGGATCTGGTGGTCGATGGCCGCGGCCTCACGGTGCCCGGCCACGAAGAAGGCTACTTCCTTGGCGGCTGCCTGTTCGACCGCGTGACACCGGAGATGCGCATCTACAAGGAAGAGATCTTCGGGCCCGTTCTCTGCGTTGTGCGCGTCAAATCGCAGGAAGAAGCGATGGCGCTGATCGACGCGCACGAATACGGCAACGGCACCTGCATCTTCACGCGCGACGGCGAGGCCGCGCGCTACTTCACCGACAACATCCGTGTCGGCATGGTGGGCGTGAACGTGGCGCTGCCGGTGCCGGTGGCGATCCACTCCTTCGGCGGCTGGAAGCGTTCGCTTTTCGGTGACCTCTATGCCTATGGCCCGGATTCGGTGCGCTTCTACACGCGCAGGAAGACGATCACGCAGCGTTGGCCCTCAGGCGGAGTGCGGGACAAGGCCCAGTTCGCGTTTCCGTCGAATGGGTGAGGCGCACCTCAGTCAATCGGTGATGAGGGCGTTCGCAGATGCGGCTACTTCAGGACAGCTGCTTGGCGTGATCATGGACTGATCCGGGTGAACAGCGCCGGGAACTCGTTTCGGTGCTTATACTTGGGGCGTTGATATCACTCCCCGAGGTGCAGTCATGGATGCCGTTCAGAGGATCACCTTTGACCCTGAAGTCTGTGGTGGCCGGCCCTGCGTGCGTGGCATGCGCATCCGCGTGGCGGATATTCTCGAAATGCTGGGGAATGGCGTCAGCGAATCAGAGATCCTGTCCGACTTTCCGGATCTGGAACCTGACGATCTCCGCGCCTGCCTGCTGTATGCCGCACATCGCACGAGCTTCGAGCGGCTCGTTGCGTGATCTTCTGGATCGACGCGCAGCTCCCGCCGCAACTGGCGCAGTGGCTCACGGTGCGGTTCGGAGTGGAGGCCGTCCCCTTGCGTGAACTCGGTATGCGTGACGCCCCCGACAGAGCCATATTCCGGGCGGCGCGCGACGCAGGTGTGGTGGTCGTGTCAAAGGACGTTGACTTCGTCGACCTGGTGCAAGTGCACGGCACGCCGCCACAACTCCTTTGGGTCACCTGCGGTAACGTCAGTAATCGGCGGCTACAAGAGGTATTCGAAAAAGCCTTCCCGCAGGCCCTCCTACTGCTGCGTGATGGACGTCCGGTGATCGAAGTCGCGGATGCGTAAGTCGCTCTGTGGGGTTTGGCGTTGGTGAAACACCAAGGCCAGGAGGTGGGGTTTACCACCCAAGGCGCCTGCAGTCGAATGTAGGGCAGAGCGTCGCGCGCTACTTCACCGACAACATCCGTGTCGGCATGGTCGGCGTGAACAAGGTAGAAAAGGGTGATTCGATCTTCGTCACGGAGACTCCCGAAGGCCTCGCGATTACCGCTCATGATCCGGCATTCGAAGAGCAGATGAAGGCGGCGCAGGCCATCACGAAGAAGCGCCGAAACGTTCTCCGCGAATTGGCGAAATGAGCGGCTGTATCTGGATCGAACGCGCCATTGTGCTTGCCATCCACAACGAACAACAACTCGCAGAGCACGGCGGGCTTGTATCAGGGACGATGATTTGCTCGATTCCGCACTGGCGAGGCCTTTGAATCTCGCCGCGTACCACACTCCGGATTGTGCTGATCTCGCCGCTGCCTATGGGTACGGGATTGCCCGCAACCATCCGTTCCTGGATGGAAACAAACGCACAGCCTTCGTCGTCAGTGAACTGTTTCTGGCCATGAACGGCTACGAACTCATCGCAGAGGACGCGGACTGTGTTTTGACGATGTTCGCACTCGCTGCCGTCGAGCTGGATGAACCCGCTCTCGCTGCATGGGTCCGTGAGCGTTCAGGGCATGCAGCGACGCTCTGGCAGCGCGTGTCTGCCAGAGCGTCGCGTGAGAGGCCTTGGATGCGTCAGTCGGCGGGTTGCCACAGGCTTACGGTGCCCGTGATCTCGTTCGACACGACCAGCATGGCTTTCCCGTTGGGGCTGCTCGATGCGGGCACGAACTTGAGCACTTCGGGCCCGCTGTCCGGTCCGACGGTGGATGTCGTGAAATCGCGGTTGATCAGGAGCTCCGAGAAGACGGGTGCGGTGGGATCTGTCAGATCATAGACCGCGATGCCCCCGATACGCTCCATCCCCACGAAGGCATAGGTGACGCCGCCGATTTCCCCGATGGCGACGCCTTCGGGCTCCGGCCCTTTGTTGTCCGAGCGGCTGTCGAAGCCGCTGTTGGAGTCGTTGCTCTTGTTGAAGTCTGCGGGGAGTCGCGCGGCCACCTCGCGCTCCAGTTCGTCACCCGAGTCCCACACGAGGGCGCCCGTGCCAGCGTCCCAGATCGACACCGAACGCGCACCGAAGGAATAGAGGCGGGTGTCGTCGCCAGCCGGTGGGAACTTGGTGACGGTGAGGCGGCCGAGATCCGCGTCCACGGTTACGCCGGGGATATCGGCAATGCCGGGAAGCGTGGCGGAGAGCGCTTTGGCGCGGCTCTCTTCGGCGAAGTTGTAGGCAGAATCCACCGGGTGTGGGTAGTCGCGGGCATCGCCCTCGTTGGCCGTGACGAGGTAGCGCGTGTCACCGCTGCTGAAGGTCGCGATCGCGTCGGGCATGTACATTCCCGACACCCGCTCGCGAGTAGCGATGTTGATGGCGCTGTCCCTGTCGCTTGCGTCGATCCCGTTACCGCTGAGGCTGTGGTCTTTAGTACCCAGTGCCACGATGCCTGCCACGGTGCCGCTTTGCAGGTCGAGCACAGCCACGCCGTTGTTCTCTTGCAGGGTTACCCACGCGGAGTTGCCGTCATCGCTGACGGCGATGTATTCGGGTTCCAGATCCTGTGCAACAGTTGCCCCCGGTCCGAAAATGCGGAGTTCGGCGGGAACGTCGGAGCGCTGCAGGCCGCGGAAACCGATGGTCGATACGGTGCCCGGACGGCGCAGAGCGCTGTCCACTTCGATCACGCTGACGGATCCCCGCGGATCCGTGCAGCCGGGGCCGTAGCAGTCTGGCTCACCTTCGTTGGCCACGAGCAGGCGCGAGCCGTCTGGCGTGAACGTCAGCATGTCGGGCAACGCGCCGACCTGTCGCACGCCCCTCACTACACCACCTGTGCCCAGAAACACCACTTTGCCCGGTGCGGTCTTGGTCGCGCCGACCACGCCGACAGCAACCAGGCCATCGGCCGAGGCTGCCACGCTGGTGACGCTGGATCCGAAGCGGGCGAGGTCTACCCGTTTGATGAACCGCGGACTTGCGGGGTTGGCGATGCCGACGATGTCGACCGAAACGTCGCTTGCGTTGGTGACGAAGAGGCGGTTGCCCACGACGGCTGAGGTTTCACCCGAGGTCAGGCTGCCATTACCGCTGGCAAGGCCGGTGGTGTACGTGCCGGCAAGTTGCATCGCTGGCGCGGCGTATGCGGAAGCAGAAGAAGTGAGGCTGATGATCGCGGCTGCGAGCAGGCGGCGTGTAGTGCGTGGCATGTCATTGGCTCCGGGTTGGGTAAAACCTGAGTTTGTTGCCGCGATATGACTATTGCGTGACACATATGTCGCGTATCTGCCCCGGCAGTCTCAGAGGGCAGTCTGGAAAATCGCCCTGGAGCCCTCGCGCTCGCGATGCACATCTTCGGCGGCTGGAAGCGCTCGCGCTGCCGTCGGCACTCAGTCGATCGACGCGCCACCGTCCATCACGATGTTCGCCCCGGTCATGAACGATGACTCGTCCGAGGCGAGAAACAGCACACCAGCGGCGATTTCTTCGGGTTTTCCAAGGCGTTTGAGCAGCGCGTCCTTGCCGAAATCTGCATAAGCCTGTTCGGGATCCAGCCCCAGTGATGCGATATGCCTGTCGGTGGCGCTGGTGTGAATGGCCCCCGGGCACACCCCGTTGACGCGGATGTTGTCCTCGGCGAGGTCCATGGCAAGGCAGCGTGTCAGCTGCGCCACCGCGGCTTTCGAGGTGTTGTACGGAACGAAGGCGGGCTGCGCGATGAATGCTGAAATGGAGGCGACATTGACGATGCTTCCGCCACCGTTCTTGCGGAGCTCCGGCAGGCACTCACGCACCATGTTCGCGTAGCCGATCACGTTCACACCGAACACGCGCTGCCAGTCTTCGGGCGTGACGTCCTCGACCTTGCCGAACACGAAGGCCGCTGCATTGTTGACCAGCACGTTCACTGTTCCGAAGCGGGCAACCGTGGCCGCAACGGCAGCGCGTGCGGATGCAGGGTCGGAGGTGTCGGTCCTGTGGAAATACGCCTGACCGCCTTGTGCATTGATGGCATTCGCAGCCTGTGCGCCGGCGGTTTCGTCGATGTCCGCGATGGTGAGCTTGGCCCCTTCGCGCGCGAAACGTTCCGCAACTGCACGGCCGATTCCGCTGCCTGCGCCGGTGATGATTGCGACTTTGTTCTTCAACAACACGGATGTGTCTCCCGTTCTGGCTGCCTGTTCGGCATTCGCGCTGAATTCCACCGCCAATGCCACCGCGGACATGGCGTCCACCGCGCGGATGATGGCAGAACCTGCTCGCTGCAGCCTGCCCCCGGCCGTGGCCTGCAGGCCGGCTCCATCTACGCGCTCCGACATCGCCCTGATCCGCGGGCCGGGAACGACCGGACCAGGCACGGTTGTGAATTCCTGCTGTCAGTCGAAACCGGCGATGCCGGGGGCAAGCGCTTTAGGATTCCGGAACCTGCTGCTGATCGGATCCGTGTCCGGTGCTCACAGCCGCAGGCCGGATAACGGAGTTGGCGCTTCACGATGCATGATCCGCAATCGAGTGACCCATTGCATGGACTGACGCTGGAGACGGTGCTCACCGCTCTCGTCGATCGCTATGGCTGGGAGGGGCTGGCGGCGAAGATAAGCCTCAATTGCTTCAAAACGGATCCCTCGGTGAAATCGAGCCTGACGTTTCTGCGCAAAACACCCTGGGCCCGCGAAAAAGTCGAGAAGCTGTATATCCGCACGTTTGCGAAGCGAGGCAATCGCGACACCGCATAGATATCCCTGGCGCTGTGAATGCATCGAACGTCAGAAAGCGGATGATGTCCCGGTGGGAGCGGGCTGATCGCGGGCGTGGCCATGCCCCGCAGCGGCGCGCTGCCCAGCGGGATTAAAATGGGGTCTGACCCCATTTATGTCTTCGGAGGAGAATCCCGCATGCCCACCCAATCCCGCCTCGTCAATGCGCCCGACATTGCCTCTTCCGAGCTGGAAGACTGGGGTCCGGTAGCGGTGCCGATCGGCACGCCGGTCGCGCAACTCCGCGGCCGGGTCATCAGCAGCAATCCGGACGGTTCGGAAGCCGGTGTGTGGGAATGCAGCCCCGGCACCTGGGTGCGTCAGGTCATGGACGCGGAAATAGCCACGTTCTTCTCGGGCCACGCCGTGTTCACGCCCGAGGGTGGAGAGGCTTTCGACATCCTTCCCGGAGACGTCGTGTTCTTCCCGGCGAACAGCAAAGGCGTCTGGGAAATCCGCGAGACCACGCGCAAGAGCTATCTCACCTACAAGGCGGGTTGAGCCGCGCTTGGCATAGACCAGGCAAACCCCTGCTTCTCGTTCCTGCGGCCCCGTCCGCTCCTGCTGCTGCTCACTTGTCTCCGCCTGCTCGCCAGGACCATCGAACGACGGTGTGTTCGACCACTTGATGGCACTCGCCCGCCATAAACCTTATTCTGCGCACCGCCCGCCTCACCCCGCCCCCGACACTCACAAGATCCGGGCGTCTTCCACTCCACGGAAAAAAATCAGCATGAAGTCCATCTTGCTCATCGCAACTCTGTTCGCCGTTTTTTTGCCGTCGCAGTTCGCACGCGCATTCGGCGTGGATGTGTGCTTCAACGATCCGGCATCAGGGCAGGCTCCCATTCGCAATTGCATCGGTGTCGAGGAGGTGTGTCGCACCAGCAATCTCGATGCGACCCAGCAACTGCAGTGTCGGGTTGCCGCGACCGCCGACAGCCTGAGCGGGTTGAGCGGCAGCAACGCGATCATCGGGGGCCGCAGCCTGTTGCACAGCGACTCCACTTACCTCATGGCGCAGCTGATCGGGTACAGGCCCTGGCAGGCGTATCAGTTGATGATCTACAACGAGGCGACGGACCAGTCGGACTACTTTCCGTTCGATCAAAACGGCGCACAGATGCTGAGCGATGCTGATATCGCCGAGTGTCGTGCGCAGTGGGGACGAACCATGCCGCGGCATTGCCTCGTGATCACGCGGATCATGAATGGCGTCTACAAATTCAACGACACCTCAGGCGGCATGCTCCTCCACCTGCACGCGCGGTACTCGCAGACGCAGGAATCCCCACCTGCCATCGGGTTCCCTGCCGATTATCTTTCGGCAGAAAACGTTCTCCATGAGCCTTTGCTGGGCAATCTCCACGACTGGGTATTCGGCGCGCGGTCGGATGCCTGCGTCGGGGGCGTGCTCGCAACGCTGCCCGAACCGTCGGGCATTCCCTCGCCGTGCGAGCTTCGCCAGAAAGTGCTTTCCAGCCCGCAGAGTTTCTTCGCAGCGGGCGTGACGCGGCTGCAGATTCCCTTCGAGTCCAGCCTCGGCAGGCTGGTCATCAATCAGGACGATGCCGGTACAGTGCTGGCCACAGACCCGGGTCTGCAGCGCTTCGTCGGTCCTCACGCCATGCGGTTCGCGAAAGCGGGCATTTTTCTCCATGCGCTCGCAGATCGCTCCTCGCACCACACCTGCACTGACCGCTCCTGGTTCTATCGCCTGCCGAACGGCAATTACACCAGCAAGTACGACGCGGTCGCCTGCGGACAGGGAAGCCATTTCCTCTGGCATGCGTGGGAGCAGGGCGCTGACCAGTCCGATGCGAACCTTGCGCCTGAACACCGCACGATGCGGCCCGCGCTCAGCGACGTCTATGACCAGTTGCTCGACTATGCGACGGCACTGCGCATCCCCGTGCGTGCCGATCTCGACAAGGCCGCGATCATCGACAGGCTGATCCTCGTGCTGCAAACCTACGATCCCCAGCAGCGCCTCGATGCGATGGTGAGACTGATGCAGGACTACAGCGCGCTACCGCTGCCCGGCCACGGATCATCAGCCACGCTGACGATCGAACAGTGGCTGGACGCAGCCGGCGCCCCGCGTCTGCAGTGATGTGAGGTCTGCTGCGAATGAACCAACCGAGCGTGCTGATGGACCTGAGCGGGCGTGTACTGCTCGGGCTGTATTTTCTGGTGCCCGGGGTGATGAAGATCACGGGCTTCGCGGGCATGCAGGCCTACATGAGCCAGCATGGCGTGCCGCTGGTGACACCGCTCCTGCTGCTGACCATCGTGCTGCAGATCGGAGGAGGGCTGGCGCTGATCGCTGGTTGGCAGACCAGGATCGTGGCCTTCCTGCTTGCGGGTCTGGTGCTGCTGATTTGCGTGTTCATGCACGACTTCTGGAATCACTACGAGGGCGGTAGCCAGGCGCACGAGATGCAGAACTTCATCAAGAATCTCGGCATCTTTGCGGGCTTGCTGATCCTCGCGGCGCGCGGCGCCCCGCGCGCCTCGGTTGATGCTCTGCGCGGTCCGTCCCACAGTCGGGGCGTGTGAGCGTTTATCTCCAATCCGATGT